>NZ_JAQOSR010000100.1:0-33042 GCF_046718885.1 Bradyrhizobium sp. UFLA01-814
GCTGCTTGGCCTCGCGCAACACCGGCGTCAGGTTCGGCGACTGGTTGCTGATCTGTCGCCAGATCTCGTTGAGCGGATCGAGGCCGCGACCGTCGACCAGTGCCTGGCTGATCGTGTTCATCCATTCATAGCCGGTGGTGCCGTGAACGCCGCTGAATCTCGGCAGCTTCTCGTCCTCGCCGAGGATCTTCTCGATCACCATGTAGAACGGTCTGGCTTTCGCGCCCTGCGCGGAGCGGATCAGGCGGCGCAGCCGCTGGAAGTACTGCGCGGGATCGCGCAGGCCGTCGATATGGTCGAGCCGCAAGCCCTGCAGCCGGTCCTCGGCGATCAGCCGCTTCACAAGGCTATGGCTCGCCTCGAAGGTGGCGGCGTCCTCGACCCTGAGGCCGGCCAGCGTGTTGACGTCGAAGAAGCGGCGATAGTTGATGTCGCTGGACGCCAGCCGCCAGTGGCCGAGCTTGTAGTGCTGGCGTTCCAGCAAATGGTGCAGCGCCAGCGTCTGGGTCGGGCGGTCCTCGCCGGCGCGATAGGCATCGAGCCCGCGCGCGATGAGGTCGGCGCCGCCCTCGATCGCCTTGATCGCCGCCTTCAGCGCCGGCGCTTCGACGCGGTTGGGGCGACGCAGTGCCCGGTATTGCGCGGCGAGCTCGAGCATCGCGCGTCCGGTCGGGCTGTCTTCGGCCGCGGCCTCGCGGACGATGGTGCGCAGCACCTCGCCATAGCGCTCCGGCGCGATCGGCAGGCGGTGCTCGAAATACCAGGCCGAGAAGCTGCCCTCGTCCGCGTCATAGCGCAGCTCGATGTCGCCGCGCTCCAGCGCCTGGCCATAGGACGAGCCGAGGATCGGCAACAGCACGCCGCCGCGCGCGCGATAGGGCAGCTGGTCCCAGTCGATGTCGAAGGAGACCGCGTGCGGCGACGCCGGTCCCCATTCAAGCACATCGAGCCACCACGGATTGTCGGCGAAGTGAACGCCGACATGGTTCGGCACGAAATCCAGGATCAGGCCGAGATCATGGCGCTTCAATGCGTCGCTCAACCGCGCAAAGCCCTCTTCGCCCCCGAGCTCCGGGTTGAATTTGGTGTGGTCGACGACGTCATAGCCGTGGGTCGAGCCCTTGCGCGCCTTCATGAAGGGCGACGCATAGACATGGCTGATGCCGAGCGCCTTCAGATACGGCGCCACGCCGGCGGCGGCATCGAAGTCGAAATCGGCAGTGAGTTGCAGACGGTAGGTTGCGATCGGGATCGCCGGAGGCATTGTGCTATCCGATGTGCCAGCGCACCGCCCAGCCGGGGAGGTCGCTCGACAACGCGCCGCCCCAGATCGCAGTTCCCTTCGGTTCCGGAGCGTCGACGATGTTACGATCGGACAAATTGGCTGTCAGCCGCAGCGTGCCGCCGTCGCCCATCTGCCAATGCGCCGTCAACAGGTCGCCTGCTACGATGGCATCGCCGAAGCGGCACCCTCTGAGCCGCGGCATGATCTCCTGCCGGCGCACGGCGAGCAGGTCGCGCACCAGCGCAAGCCGTGCGCGCGCCGGATCATGGCCGAGCGCTGCCCAGTCGAGCACGGCCGATCGCACCGTTTCGTCGGCAAGCGGGTCGGGAATGTCGTCGCCATATTTGGCATAGGCCCAGGCGAACTCCTTGCGTCGTCCGGCGCGGACGGCGTTGGCGAGATCGCCCTTGAAATCGCAGAAGAACGGGAAGGGCGTTGTCGCGCCCCATTCCTCACCCATGAACAGCATCGGCGTGGTCGGCGCGATCAGCGTCACCGCCAGCGCCGCCGCGACCGCCTCCGGCCGGGCAATGCTGACGAGACGATCGCCGAGCGGCCGGTTGCCGATCTGGTCGTGGTTCTGCAGGAAGTTGATGAAGCAGGTCGGCGACAGCATGCCGCTCGGTTCGCCGCGGGCCTTGCCGCCCCAGAACTCCGACACTTCACCCTGGTAGATGTAGCCGGACGACAGCGCGCGTGCGAGGTCCTGCTTCGGCGCCCGGTAGTCGCCATAGTAGCCCTGCGTCTCGCCGGTCAGCAGCACGTGCCAGGCGTGATGATAGTCGTCGTTCCACTGGCCGCGGAATTTGCCGTGCGGCGGATCCTCGGCGGCGTCGAGCAGGCTTGCAATGTTGTCGCCGTTTTCGAGCACGAGGTTGATGTAGCGGCCGGTCTCGGTGGCGAGCTTGCCGGCGGCCTTGCTGAAGTCATGGATAACGGCGATCTCGCCGGCTTCGACGATGGTGTTGACCGCATCGAACCGCAGCCCGTCGAAGCGATAGTCGCGCAGCCAGCTCATCACGCTGCCGATCGCAAACGCGCGCACCTCGGGCACGCGATAGTCGATCGCGCTGCCCCACGGAGTATGCGCGTCACTGAAGAAGGAGGGCGCATAGCGGCCGAGATAATTCCCTTCGGGGCCGAAATGGTTATAGACCACGTCGAGCATCACCATCAGCCCGCGCAGATGCGCTTCGTCGATCAGGGTCTTGAGGTCGTCGGGACGGCCATAGGCGCTGTCGGGGGCGTACCACAGCACCCCGTCATAGCCCCAGTTGCGCTTCCCGGCGAAATCCGCCAGCGGCATCAGCTCGAGCGCGGTGATGCCTGTCGCCACCAGATGATCGAGCTTGTCGATCATGGCGCGATAGGTGCCCTCTCGGGTGAAGGTGCCGACATGGGCCTCGAGGACGACGGTCTCGTGCCAGGGACGTCCGCGCCAGTCCGTCGCGCGCCATTTGAAGGCCGCGTGGTCGATCACTTCGCTCGGGCCGAACACGTCGTCCGGCTGGAACGCGGAGGCGGGATCCGGCACATCGACCTCGTCATCGACGCGGAATCTATAACGCGTGCCGGCGCGCGCGCCTGGGATCTCGGCGACGTACCAGCCGGCGGCGTCGCGCGTGAGCGCATGCGCATCGCGGCTTCGCGTATGCGCATCGCGACTTCGCGTATGCGGTTGGTCGATCAGGAGGTCGACGCGCTTGGCCGCCGGCGCCCACAGCCGGAAGCGCGTGCCGTCAGGTGTCAGCTCGGCGCCGAAATGTTGTCTATTCATGTGGAGCCTGCAAATGCTAGCACCGAGCGCGGGGGTGCCTTGGTATCGGCGCCGGATGCGAATTGCTCAGCCGTTTGCTCGGCCTTGGTTGTGTTCAGGACCTGCTGCCAGCTCCTGTATTCCGCCATCCTCGGCATCCTGAACACGATCTCCTGCGGTGCGGCATTGAGCACGATAAAGATCGGCGCCTGTCCTGGTTCCATCGGCCCCAGCACATAGGCGAGGAATCGGCTCTCCGGGAATTTCCAGTCGGATTCCTTCATCTCTTCCGCCGCGGGCGTCAGCCAGAGCACGCCGTAGCTGCCGTCGGTGCGGCGGCCGTCGAGCCAGCTCTGGCAGCGGATCTGGCCGAAGCGACGCCGCAGCGCGGTCAGGTGGCCGATGAAATCGATGGCGTCGTCATCCGTGCCGAGGTTCTCCCAGCCGATCCAGCCGGTCTCGTTGTCCTGGCAATAGGCGTTGTTGTTGCCGTCTTGCGTGTTCGCGACCTCGTCGCCGGCGAGGATCAGCGGCGTGCCTTGCGCCAGCAGCAGGCAGGCCAGCGCATTCTTCCTGAGCTGGCGGCGCAGCGCGATGATGGCAGGATCGTCGGTCGGGCCTTCATGGCCGCAATTGTTGCTGTGATTGTCGTTGGAGCCGTCGCGATTGTCCTCGCCATTGGCCTCGTTGTGCTTCTCGTTGTAGCTGAAGAGATCGGCGAGCGTAAAACCGTCATGTACCGTGATGTGGTTGACGCTGGCGCGGGTCGCGCGGTTGTCGTGGTGAAACAAATCCGACGACGCGGTCATGCGGCCCGAGATGTCGCCGATCAGGCTGCCTTCGCCGCTCCAGTAGCGCCGCATCGCGCTGCGATAGCGGTCATTCCATTCCGACCATTGCGATGGAAACGCGCCGACCTGGTAGCCGCCGAGACCGAGGTCCCAGGGCTCGGCGACCATCTTGGCGGTCGCCAGCACCGGGTCTTGGCGGATCGCGGTGAGGAAGGGGTGGTTGCGATCGAACCCGTTCGGCCCGCGCGCCAGCGTGGTAGCCAGATCGAAGCGGAAGCCGTCGACATGGCAGACCTCGACCCAGTAGCGCAGCGAATCCATCACCATCTGCAGCACGCGCGGATGGGTGAGGTTGACCGAGCTGCCGCAGCCGGTGAAGTCGTCGTAGAAGCGCGGGTTCTCGCGGTTCAGCCAGTAATAGGAGGCGTTGTCGATGCCGCGGAAGCACAGCGTCGGGCCCATATGGTTGCCCTCGGCGGTGTGGTTGTAGACGACGTCGAGCAGCACCTCGATGCCGGCATCGTGCAGCCGCGCCACCGTGGTACGAAAGGAATCGAGCGCATTGTCCTGGGCGTAGCGCGCCTCCGGCGCGAAGAAGGCGATGGTGTTGTAGCCCCAGTAGTTCGCCAGCTTCTTCTCGACCAGGATGCGGTCGTCGATCAGGCCGTGGATCGGCAACAGCTCGATGGTGGTGACGCCGAGCCGCTTGAGGTGGTCGATCATCGCCGGCGACGACAGTCCGCCATAGGTGCCGCGCAGGTTCGGCGGCACGTCCTCGCGCTTCTGCGTCAGGCCCTTGACGTGGGCCTCGTAGATGATGGTGTCTTCCCACGGGATGTGCGGCCGGATCTCGCGGCGTCCCCAGTTGAAGGTCTCGTCGACCACGACCGCCTTCGGCATGCCGCGGGCATTGTCGCGCCGGTCGAACGAGAGGTCTTCGCGCGCGCTGCCGGTGCGGTAGGCGAAATGCGCGTCGCTCCATACCAGCCGGCCGGCGAGCCGCTTGGCGTAGGGATCGAGCAACAGCTTGTTGGCGTTGAAGCGATGGCCGCGCTCCGGCGCGTAAGGCCCGTAGACCCGATAGCCGTAGAGCTGGCCCGGCGAGACGTCGTTGAGATAGCAGTGCCAGACGTCCTCGGTGCGCTCCGGCATCTCGATCCGCTCGAGCTCGCGGCGGCCCTGGCCGTCGAACAGGCACAGCTCGACCTTCTCCGCATTCGCCGAGAACAGCGCAAAATTGGTGCCTCTGCCGTCCCAGCTTGCACCGAGCCGCGCGGACGTACCCCCGGTCAGTCGCATCAATCAGCTTTCCGGTACGAGGAAGATCGCAGCCAGCGGCGGAATGGTCAGGCTCAGTTCGGGCGTGGCGTCCTCCGATGCGCGCACCTCGCCGACATTGCCGACATTGGTGCCGCCGTAATGCGCGGAGTCCGAGTTGAACACCTCGTGCCACTTGCCCGCGAACGGCACCCGGACGCGATAGTTGCGGTAGACGTTGGGCGAGAAGTTCGCGACCACGAGGCAGCGTGCGCGCTCAGCATTGCCCTTGCGGATCCAGCCGAACACATTGTTGTTGGCATCGTCGGTGATGACCCACTCGAAGCCGGCCTGGTCGCAGTCGAGCTCGTGCAGCGCCGGCAGCGCGCGATAAAGCCGGTTGAGGTCGCGGACAAGGTTCTGGATGCCGCTGTGCCTCGGCTGTTGCAGCAGATGCCAATCGATCGAATAGTCGTGATTCCACTCGCGCTCCTGGCCGAACTCGCAGCCCATGAACATCAGCTTCTTGCCGGGGTGGCCGAACATGAAGCTGTAATAGGCGCGCAGATTGGCAAAGCGCTGCCACTCGTCGCCCGGCATGCGGCCGAGGATCGAGCGCTTGCCGTGCACGACCTCGTCGTGGGACAGCGGCAGGATGAAATTCTCCGAGAAGGCGTAGTGCAGGCCGAACAGGATGTCGCCGTGATGGTATTTGCGGTGGATCGGATCCTTGCCGATATATTTCAGCGTGTCGTGCATCCAGCCCATGTTCCACTTGTAGCCGAAGCCGAGCCCGCCATATTCGACCGGGCGCGACACCTGCGGCCACGCCGTAGATTCCTCCGCCGCCGTGGTCGCCTGCGGGAAGTGCGCAAACAATTCGGTGTTGAAGCGGCGCAGGAAGTCGATCGCTTCGATGTTCTCCCGGCCGCCATATTTGTTCGGGATCCAGCCGCCGGCGGGACGGCTGTAGTCGAGATAGAGCATGGAGGCGACGGCGTCGACGCGCAGGCCGTCGATGCCGTAGCGATCGAGCCAGAACAGCGCGTTCGACACCAGGAAGTTGGTGACCTCGGTGCGCCCGTAATTGTAGATCAGCGTGCCCCAATCGAGGTGGCGGCCCTGCAGCGGATTGGCGTGCTCGTAGAGCGCGGTGCCGTCGAAGCTGCCGAGCCCGTGCGGATCGTCAGGGAAATGCCCGGGCACCCAGTCGAGCAGCACGGCGAGCCCTGCGCCGTGGCAGGCGTCGATCAGCGCGGCGAAATCGTCCGGCGAGCCGAAGCGGCTGGTCGGCGCGAACATGCCGGTCGGCTGGTAGCCCCAGGAGCCGTCGAACGGATGCTCTGATATCGGCAGGAATTCGACATGGGTAAAGCCCATGTCGCTGGCATAGGCCGGCAGCTGCTCCGCCATCTCGCGATAGGTCAGCCACTCATTGCGGCCCTTGCGCCGCCACGACCCGAGATGGACCTCGTAGATCGACATCGGCGAGCTCAGCGCGTTGACGCGATCCGGCGCCGGGCGCGGATGCGGGATCCTGCGCTCGTCGATCACGATCGAGGCGGTCTTCGGCCGTACCTCGGCGGCGAACGCCAGGGGATCGGACTTCAGCGGCAGATGCTGGCCGTTGCGCCCGATGATCTCGAACTTGTAGTGGTCGCCGACCCGAGCACGCGGGATGAACAGCTCCCAATATCCTGCACCGCGCACCCGCATCGGATGCCGCCGTCCGTCCCAGAAATTGAAGTCGCCGACCACGCTGACCCGGCGCGCATTCGGCGCCAGCACCACGAAGCCGATGCCGTCGACGCCGTCGAGCGTCATCGGATGCGCGCCGAGCGTATCGTAGACGCGCTGATGCGTGCCTTCGCCGAGCAGGTAGAGATCGAAATCGCTCAGGATCGGCGGAAAGCGGTAGGCATCCTCCAGCTCGACGACGTTGTCGCCGAAGCGGGCGCGGAGCTGGTAGCGCGTCGAGCCGTTCGGCAGGGGACCCGCGAACAGGCCGGCGTCATGGATCCGCGCCAGCGGCGCCGTCTCGCCATGCTCGCCGATCGCCTCGACATTGCTGGCATCTGGCAGGAAGGCGCGCACGACGTTGCGGTCCCCCTCGGGGTGAAGCCCGAGATAGTGGAAGGGGTCGGAGTGGCGGCCCTCGATGATGGCATAGGCCTCGGCGGGCAGTTTGCTCATGCAACCTCATGCGGCTGTTGCGCCAGGATCCTCAGCAGGCCGGTGAGCGGCACCCGCAGCCAATCCGGCCGGTTGGCCAGCTCATACTCGATCTCATAGAAGGCTTTCTCAAGCAGGAAAAAATTGAGCAGGCGATCGGCCGTCTTGGCGTCGGCGGGCCACAGCCGCTGGCCGGCCACCGTCTCGCGGTAAGCCGCCAGCAAGGTATCCGCGGCCTGGTCGCGCCATTCGGCCAAGGCGAGGCTCAGCCGGCCGCTCTCGTCGGGGGAGACCTTGAGCGTCCGTTCCAGCGCGGCCGTTGCCGCATAGTCGATCGAACGGATCAGCCCGGCGACGTCGCGTGCCGGCGGTGCCTTGCGCCGCCGCTCGGCGATGGTGCGGCCCGGTCCGCCGTCGAAATCGATGATGAAGACGTCGTCCTTGACCACCAGCAACTGACCGAGATGCAGGTCGCCGTGATGGCGGATGTTGAAACCGTCGGTCTCGCGCGGCAGCAGTGCCTTGAGCCGCTCCGGCAGCGTGTCGTGCTGGGCCTGCAACTGATCGGCCAGCAGCCGGTCGGCCTCCTTCAGGGAGCCGCGCCGCTGCTTCAGCGTATCGAACACGCGCTCGGCCCGCGCCATGATCTCGTCGGCCCAGCGCTGCAGGTCGTCGGGTTTGGTCGGCTCGGGCGCGAAGTCCGGCAGGTCGCGGTTGCTGGCGAGCGCGATATGCAGCTCGGCGAGCCGCTTCCCGCTATGCGACATGTGGCGCAGATAGGTCGCCTGGTCGCCGTTCTCCACGGGGTGCTCGCTCACCGTGAGCAGGCGCTGCCGTTCGACCAGGCGGTCGAGGTGCGCGCCTGCGATGGTCCAGAGGTCGCCCTGGTTGACGACCATCGCATGCAGGACGGCGATTGCGCTGCGCTTGTCGCCCTCGATCAGCTCGGCGGTGCCGAGCAAGGCAGGGGTGTTCGGAAAGTTGACCACTTCGGTGAGGAAGCGGCCCATCTCGATCTCCGGATTGATGCCGACCTCGAGCTTGCGGTAGATCTTGGTGACGTATTCGTTGTCGACCAGCGCGGTCGAATGCGGCTGATCGTTCTCGAAGACCCGGATGCGCTCGGGCTGCCGCACCGGCCGGTCGGAGAAGCGGCTGGTCGGCCGGAATTCGAGCTTGAGGCCTTGCTCGCCTTCGTCGACCGTGAGGTTTTCCCGCAAGTTGCGCAGGAACAGGCCGGTGAAGATCTGGTCGGTGGCGACATCGAGCAATGTGCCCTCGCGCGCGCCCTGGCGCACGGCGGCGAACGCGCGCGGATTGTAGCGCTCGCGGTCGAAGCGCACCCACTCGATCTGCATCGGCAGCACGTAGCGGCTGGTGGTGCCGCGCTGCGTGGTCTCGAAGAAGGCAAGCCACGGCCGGTTGTCGCCGATGTCGCAGAACGGGATCGCGGAGACCAGCATCGGCTGGATCGCGCTGGCCGAGCGCTCCGGATACCAGCGCGTGCGGGCGAGATGACCGGGCAGCACGTCGTGCTCGAACACGCCGCGGGTGCGCGCCAATGACATCCAGGTCGAATTCATCGGCACCACCAGCGTCTCGAATTCCGGCACCGCGCGCGGCGTCACTGGCTCGGACTTGTCGCGCTCCTGCAGCTGGAACCAGTAGAAGCCGTACGGCGCGAGCGTGATCATGTAGGGCAGCTCGCCGATCGCCGGGAAGCGCGTGCGCCCGAGCATCTCGAGCGGAATGCGGTCCTTGAAGGCGGAGAGGTCGAGCTCGGTGGCCTGCGCCGACCGCGACAGATTGGCGACGCACAGGATCGCCTCACCCTGGTACTGGCGCACATAGGCCAGCACCGAGCGGTTCTCCGGGCGAATGAAGGTCATGGTGCCGCGCCCGAAGGCAAGCGTCGACTTGCGCACCGCGATCAGCCGCTTGGTCGCCGAAAGCAGCGACGACAGGCTGCGCGACTGCGCCTCGACATTGACGGATTCATAGCCGTAGACCGGGTCCATGATCATCGGCGCGTAGAGCCGCGCCGGATCGGCGCGCGAGAAGCCGCCGTTGCGGTCCGGCGACCACTGCATCGGCGTCCGCACGCCGTTGCGGTCGCCGAGATAGATGTTGTCGCCCATGCCGATCTCGTCGCCGTAGTAGATGATCGGCGTGCCCGGGAACGACAGCAGCAGCGAGTTCATCAGCTCGATCTTGCGCCTGTCGTTGTCCATCAGCGGCGCAAGGCGGCGGCGGATGCCGACATTGATGCGGGCGCGCGGGTCGTTGGCGTAGGTCGACCACAGATAGTCGCGCTCGACGTCGGTGACCATTTCCAGCGTCAGCTCGTCGTGATTGCGCAGGAACAGCGCCCACTGGGCAGCAGCGGGAATGTCGGGCGTTTGCCGCAGGATGTCGGTGATCGGAAAGCGGTCTTCCTGGGCGATCGCCATGTAGATGCGCGGCATCAGCGGGAAGTGATAGGCCATGTGGCATTCGTCGCCATGGCCGAAATATTCCTGCACGTCCTCCGGCCATTGATTGGCTTCGGCCAACAGGATCTTGCCCTTGGCATAGGCGTCGAGCTCCTGGCGCAGCCGCTTGATGATGGCATGCGTCTCCGGCAGGTTCTCGTTGTTGGTGCCGTCGCGCTCGCACAGATAGGGAATGGCGTCGAGCCGGAAGCCGTCGACGCCGGTGTCGAGCCAGCGCTTCATCACCTGCACGATGGCCCGCACTACGCGCGGATTGTCGAAATTCAGGTCCGGCTGGTGCGAGAAGAAGCGATGCCAGTAGAACTGGCCGGCTTCAGGATCCCAGGTCCAGTTCGACTTCTCCGTATCCGTGAAGATGATCCTTGTATCGAGGTATTTCTGGTCGGTGTCGCTCCAGACATACCAGCTTCGCGCGCTCGAGTTCGGCGGGCTGCGGCGCGCGCGCTTGAACCACGCATGCTGGTCCGAGGTGTGGTTGACGACGAGCTCGGTGATGACGCGCAGGCCGCGCCTCTTGGCCTCCTGGATGAAGCGCTTGAAGTCCTTCATCGTCCCGAAATCGGGATTGATGTCGCCATAGTCGCCGATGTCGTAGCCGTCGTCGCGGCCGGGCGAGGGATAAAACGGCAACAGCCACAGTGCGGTGACGCCGAGCTCCTGCAGATAGCCGAGTTTCTCCGTCAGCCCCGCGAAGTCGCCGATGCCGTCATTGTTGCTGTCGGCAAATGCCTTGACATGCAGCTGGTAGATGATCGCGTCCTTGTACCACAGCTGGTCCGCAGTCTCGGTTGCGACCTTCTCCTTGATGTCGACGTTGGAGAATACGTTCATGACGGCTCCTTCAGGCGATACAGCGTAGCAGCAACGCGGGATCGCGCGCAGGATCGATACGTAGGCGGATGCCTCCCCATTCGAGCGCGTGGCGCTCGCCGGTGACAAGGTCTTCCACTGCCGAGACGGGGCGGCGGGCATCGCCACGGCCGACCATGACGTCGCCGAGCGGCAGCCAGACCTCACGCAGCTCGGCTGACAATGCAATCGCGGCCGCGATCACATTGCTCTGATCGACCGCCTCCTTGATGAAGCCGATCACGCCGCCGTCATCGACACTGATAAAGCGCAAATTGGCGAATTGTTGCAGGGCCGGACTGCCGCGCCTGATCCGGTTGAGAGCCGCGACATAGGGCTTGATGTTCCCCGGCTGCTCCCAGTTGCGAACCCTGATCTCGTACTTCTCGGAGTTGAGATATTCCTCGCGGCCGGGGACCGGCGTGTGCTCGAGCAATTCGAAGCCGCTGTAGATGCCATAGCTGCTTGAAAGCGTCGCGGCCAGCGCGAGACGCGACTTGAACATCCAGGATTCGCCGCTTTGCAGGTGGAAGGGCAGGATGTCCGGTGTGTTGACGAAGAAATTCGGCCGAAAGAAGTCACGCTCGGGATAGGAGGTCAACTCGCCGAGATATTGTTCGAGCTCGAAGCGCTGCGTCCGCCAGGTGAAATAGCTGTAGGATTGCGTGAAGCCGAGCTTGGCGAGGCCCTTCATCAGTTTCGGGCGCGCGAAGGCTTCCGCAAGGAACAGCACGTCCGCGTCGCGGTCCCGCACCTCGCGGATCAGCCATTCCCAGAACGCCAGCGGCTTGGTGTGCGGATTGTCGACCCGGAAGATCCTGACGCCCTGCTCGACCCAGAACAGCACGACGTCGCGCAGCGCGCGCCACAAGGCGCCGGCGTCTTCGGACCCGAAATCCGGATTGACGACATCATCCCAGCGCTGCGGTGGATGCTCGGCCGTGCGCATCGATCCGTCCGGGCGCCGCTTGAACCACTCTGGATGCCCGTTCAGCCAGGGATGATCGGGGGAGCACTGCACGGCGAAATCGAGCGCGACCTCGAGGCCATGCGCCTGGCATGCCGCCACAAAGGCGCGGAAATCGTCGAGCGTGCCGAGTTCCGGATGCACGGCGTCGTGGCCGCCCTCGGCTGCGCCGATCGCGTAAGGGCTGCCGGGATCGCCCGCCTGTGCGATCGCGGCATTGCTGTGGCCCTTGCGGTGCTGCCGGCCGATCGGGTGGATCGGCGCGAGCAGGACGACGTCAAAGCCCATCGCGGCGATGTCGGGAAGCCGCGCGATGCAGTCGTTGAAGGTTGCATGCATGCCCGGTGTCTTGCCCTGGCTGCGCGGAAACATCTGGTACCATGCGCCGCTGCGCGCCCGCGGGCGGTCCGCGGTGAGGGGGTAGAGTTGCGATCGCATCAGATCGCGGCGAAACTGGCTGCCGGCCATCGCCTCCCGCAATTCGGGCGCGAGTAGCGCGCCTGGTTCGCCGGTCTGCAGAAAGATTTCGCACTGCCTGATGATGACGGCGGCCGCCGCCGGGCTGCCGGCCTGCGCCTGGGTCAGCATGCCCGCGCCTTCGAGCGCGTCCAGCGTGTGGTCGCCACCATCGCGCGCCTTCTGCTCGAAGCGATGCCGCCAACTGGCGAATTCATCGGTCCAGGCCTCGATCGCGAACACGTAGCGGCCGGGCCTGTCGGGCACGAAGGCGCCGCCCCAGCGGTCGTCGCTGTGCGGCGTCATCGGCGCGACCTGCCATTCGCCGTCGCCCTCGCGCCGCCACACCAATGCCGCCGATATCACGTCATGTCCGGCACGGTAGATGTCGGCCCACACCTCGACAGGTTCGCCCACAATGCGCTTGACCGGAAAGCGGCCGCCATCAACCGACGGATAGACATCGGTGATATGAAAAGTGCCATGGGCACTCTCGACAGGCCGGAGGGTTTTGTTCACGGTGATGCCGCCATTAAAAATGCAAATGACGTCCCGGCGCCGGGAAGGAGGCGCGCCAGACCCATATAGAAAGCCGCTCGCCGGGCAATGGTTCCCGGCGGGAACGCCGGATAGGGTAGAGCGTTGAACATCAACTATCCCTTTCCCGTATCTGTACAATTTAGCAACGATACACCTACCGTTGCGAGCAGGCAGCGTGCCGAATGGACCTTTACGCCAAAGCCCAGACCCTGGGAATCCAGACCGAGTATATCGATGGCAGCGGTCACCGCCGTGTGACAACCCCCGAGGCGCTCACGGCGATCCTCGACGCGCTGCCGCCGCAGGCGCCCCGGCGGATCATCGCCGATCCCGTGGTCATCAGAGGCGGCCAGGCCGCGCAAACGCAACTCTCGGAGGCTGCCCGGCTTCCGGTGCAATGGAAGCTTGCGAATGGGACCGGGGTGCTCGCGCAGGGCGAGGCGCGTGAGCGCAGCGTGACGTGGCCGTCCGGTCTGCCCGAAGGCGTGCATCGGCTGCAACTGTCGGACGCATCGGGCGCCAGCGAGGAGCTGCCGCTGCTGGTGGCGCCGCACGGCGCCTTCGGCGGCGAGTTCGACCGCTGCTGGGTGATCGCGGTGCAGCTCTACGGCGTGCGGTCAGCGCGCAACTGGGGCATCGGCGACTTCACCGACCTGCAGCACCTGCTCGAATTCGCCCACCGGCTCGGCGCCGACGGCGTTGGGCTCAATCCGCTGCATGCGCTGTTCGACGATCGGCCCGGCGATTGCAGCCCGTACTCGCCGAACAGCCGGCTGTTCCTCAATGGGCTCTACATCGACGTCGAGCAGATTCCCGAATTCCGCGTCGATGCCGAGACCAGGGCAGCGCTGGCACAACTCCGTAGCCACGACATGGTCGACTATGTCGGCGTCGCCGCGCAGAAATGGCCCGCGCTGCGCGCGGCGTTCGCGGCCTTCAAGGCCAATCCCGGCCTCGGCCGTTGGCAGGATTTCGAGGCCTATCGCAACGAGCAGGGCACACTGCTGTCGCGCTTCGCCTGCTTCGAGGTGATGCGGCACAAATTCAACACGCCGTGGTGGGAATGGCCGGACGAATGGCGGCAGCCGAGCGATGCAGCTTGCGCCAAATTGCGCCGTGCGCGCGACTCCGCCGCCGAGGTCGAGTTCGTCGAATTCGTGCAATGGACCGCGGACCGTCAACTCGGCGCCTGCCAGGCGCTTGCGCACAAGCTCGGCATGCGGGTCGGGCTTTATCTCGATGTTGCCGTCGGCGTGCAGTCGGACGGTTTTGACGCCTGGAATGAGCAGACCGCGATCTCGCGCCATCTCGGCGTCGGCGCGCCGCCGGACCCGCTCAACACGGCGGGCCAGGACTGGGGGCTTGCCGGCTTCAATGCCGCGGGCCTTGAACAGCGCGCGTTCGAGCCGTTCAGGCAGATGCTGCGCGCCTCGATGCACCATGCCGGCGCAATCAGGCTCGACCATGCCTTCGGGCTGAAGCGGCTCTATCTGGTGCCGCGCGGCTTCGGGCCGGCCAATGGCGCCTATGTGCTGATGCCGTTCGAGGCGCTGCTGGCGGCGACCGCGCAGGAGAGCGTGGCGAGCCGCTGCGTCGTGATCGGCGAAGACCTCGGCACCGTACCTCCCGGGTTCCGCGAGCAGATGAACGGCTGGGGCATCTGGTCCTATCTCGTGATGATGTTCGAGACCGACGACCAGGGCGTCTTCCGCAATGCCGACTACTATTTGCCGGATGCGTTGGTGACCTTCAACACCCACGACCTTTCGACCTATGCGGGCTGGCGCTCGTTCAGCGACCTCAAGACCAAGCGTGCGCTCGGGATCGATCCCGGCGAGACCGACCAGGGGCGCTGGGATGCACTCGGCCATCTCGATGACGTGCTGCGCCGGCACGACATCCACGCCAACGATTTCTATTCGGTGGCGAGCTTCCTGGCACGGACGCGGTCGCGGATGATGGCGGTGTCGATGGAGGACCTGCTCGGCATTGTCGAGCAGCCGAACATCCCCGGCACCGTCTACGAGCATCCGAACTGGAAGCGGCGGCTCCCGGTCTCGATCGAGCATCTCGCGTCGGCGATCGACGTCGACGCGCTCAAGCGCGCGACCCGCGAGCGCTCGCACACCGGGTAACGCGGAGCGCAGCGCGTGGCCTCTCGTATCGAAGACTATGGGCTGATCGGAGATTGCGAGACCGCAGCCCTGGTCGGCCGCGACGGCTCGATCGACTGGCTGTGTTGGCCCGCGTTCGATTCCGACCCCTGCTTCGCGGCGCTGCTTGGCACGTCGAGGAATGGCCGCTGGCTGCTGGCGCCCGCCGGAGAGATCAGGCAGACCGCGCGGCGCTACTGGGACGATACGCTGATCCTGGAGACCCGGTTCGAGGCGGAAGGCGGCGCGGTCGCGCTGATCGACTTCATGCCGCCGCGCGGCAACGCCTCCGATGTGGTCCGCCTCGTTCGCGGCATCAGCGGCCGCGTCAAGATGCGCATGGAGCTGGTGATCCGCTTCGGCTTCGGGGTCGATGTTCCCTGGGTGCGGAAGAATCCGGATGGCGACGGGCTTCTGGCGATCAGCGGGCAGGACATGACCGTGCTGCGCACCCCGGTCGAAACCCGCGGCAAGGACCTGACCACGCTCGCCGATTTCGAGGTCGGCGAAGGCGACACCGTGCCGTTCGTCCTGACCTATGGACCGTCCTATCACCCGGTGCCGGAGGCGATCGACCCTGAGGCCGCGCTGAAGGACACCGAGGAATATTGGCGGGAATGGTGCAGCCGTTCGACCTATGACGGCAGCTATCAACGCGCGCTCGTGATGCGCTCGCTGATCACGCTGAAGGCGCTGACCTACAGGCCGACCGGCGGCATCGTCGCGGCACCCACCACGTCGTTGCCGGAAAAGCTCGGCGGCGCGCGCAATTGGGACTACCGGTTTTGCTGGCTGCGCGACGCCACCTTTACGCTGCTGGCCCTGATGAATTCGGGCTACACCGAGGAAGCGGCGGCCTGGCACAACTGGCTGCTGCGGGCCGCAGCCGGCGCGCCGGCCAACATGCAGATCATGTACGGTATCCTGGGCCAGCGGCGCCTCCTGGAATGGGAGGCCGGGTGGCTGTGCGGCTATGAAGGGGCGCAGCCGGTACGCGCCGGCAATGCCGCACATGCGCAGCTTCAGCTCGACGTCTATGGCGAGTTGATCGACGCCTTCCACCAGTCCCGCATGGCCAAGCTGAAGCTCGACGAAGAGAACTGGTCGCTGGAATGTACCGTCGTCACCCATCTCGCCGATGTCTGGGATCAGCCGGATCACGGCATCTGGGAGCGCCGCGGCACCCCCAGACACTACGTATTCTCCAAGGTGATGTGCTGGGTCGCCTTCGACCGCGCCATCAAGAGCGCGGAGCGGTTCGGCTTCAAGGGGCCGCTGGTCAAATGGCGGGTGCTGCGCGAGGCCATTCATCGCGACGTCTGCCAACGCGGCTTCGATCCTGGCCTCAACAGTTTCGTCGAGAGCTATGGCTCAAAGCTGCTCGACGCCAGCCTGCTGCTGCTGCCGTCGGTCGGCTTCCTGCCGCCGGGCGATCCGCGCATCCGCGGCACGATCGACGCGGTCGAGCGGCACATGATGCGCGACGGCTTCGTGCTGCGGCACGATCCGCGCGAGGTGTCCGATGAGATCCAGCCGATCGAGGGCGCGTTCCTGGCCTGCAGCCTGTGGCTTGCCGACGCTCATGTGCTGGCGGGAGATGTCGACAAGGCGCAGACCATGTTCGACCGCGTGGTCGCGGTCGCCAACGATCTCGGACTGTTGGCCGAGGAATTCGATTCCGGTGCCGGGCGGCAGACCGGCAATTTCCCGCAGGCATTGACCCATATCGCGTTGATCAACACCGCGCACAATCTCAGCGCCGCCAGGGCCGACGCCGAGAAGCCCGCGGTGCAGCGGTCGACCTAAAGCGCGATGAAGTTAAGTTAAACCTGCGACCGCGGCGATGCTGCCCGCCCTCCGTCTTCCGCTTGCGGGACCGCCGCAGGTGCGCGCTGCCAAAATACAGAAAACAACCCCATGCAAAGGAGCCGGCAGCTGCCGGCGTTCAACGAGCCAACTTGACATGTCGGGCAAATCAGGAGTATATTTCCAATATTCCGAAATCGTGCAAGCGACGATCACGCTGCGCCCCGCGCTCGATCACGGGTGGGGCGATCGTCCGCACGCCTCAACGAAGTTGCAACACCGTGTCCATCGCGCGTGCGAAACCGTCGTGCTCGTTGGTTTCGGTGACATGCGTGGCGCGCGCCTTCACGTCATCGCTGGCATTGCCCATCGCGAAGGAGACGCCGCTCCTGGCGAACATTGGCAGATCGTTCTGCATGTCGCCGATTGTGGCGACATTCTCCAGCGGCACGCCAAGGCGCTTCGCGATGCCCTCGACGAAGGTGCCCTTGTCGTGACCCGGCGGGGTGACGTCGAGATAGTAGGTCTGCGAGCGGACCGCGGTGGCATCGCGGCCGACCATCTGCTGCATCTCCGCCTCGCAGCGTTGCAGCAGGGCTGTATCCGAGCTCGCGCCGACGATCTTGCAGGCCTGGTCGAGATAGGGAGCAAAATCGCCGACGATGGTCGGATCATGCTTGATCGTGTGCTGCTCGTGGGCGGTGTACTCGCCGTCAGGGTTGCGCGTCAGCCAGCGATCGTTGGTAAACAGCCAGATATCGACGCCGCGCTCGTGCAGCATGTCGATGCAGCGTTTTGCGACCGCTGCCGGGATCAAATGCTGCTCGAGGGGCTTGAGCTGCGGATCGACGATCGAGGAGCCGTTGAAGGCACCAATCGCCTGCGTGATCGCAAGCGGCGCAATCAGGAAACCCATCCCGATCGTCGGCCGGCTGGAGACGATGGTGAAGCCGATGCCGGCCTCATGCAGCCTGCGCACCGCCACCCTGGCGCCGTCGGTCAAGGTCTTGTCCTTGGTGAGCAGCGTGCCGTCGACATCGGATACGACAAGGGCGATGCGGGTCATGGGCGGTCCAGCTTCAGTTGAGTGACGATGTCTTCGACGATGATTTCGACCGGTCGGTCGATCGCAACCGTGATCGGGCGTTCCTCCGGTGTCGGCGGCTCCAGCGTCCTGAACTGGCTGGCGAGCAGCCCCGGCGGCATGAAATGGCCCTTGCGCGCGCCGAGCCGCGTGGCGATCAGCTCCTGCGAGCCGTCGAGGAAGACGATGCGGATATCGTCGCGGCCATGCACCAGGATGTCGCGATAGGCACGCTTCAGCGCGGAGCAGGCGATGACGGCGCGTTCGCGAACGCCGCAGGTACGGTCGATCTCGTCGGCGATCGCGCGCAGCCAGGGCCAGCGATCCTCGTCGGTGAGCGGTTGTCCGGAATGCATTTTGGCGACATTGCTTGGCGGATGAAAACTGTCGCCGTCCTCGAAGCGCCAGCCGATCCTGATCGCAAGGCGGTCGGCGATGGTGCTCTTGCCCGAGCCGGAGACGCCCATCACGACCAGTGCGCAGGGGTTTTGTCCGTCACCCACGAAAGTCCTCCGGCAGCGCGGCCTGATCGATCAGCCAGACGGTCTCGCCCTGCGATCGCGCGCGGTTTGCCGGCAGGTTCTCGCCCGCGAACAGGCGCGTCAAGATCGCGCGCTTGTTCTCGCCCGCCACCTCGAACAGCATCTCGCGGCACGAGGCGAGCGCGGGCAGCGTCAACGACACGCGCGGCACGAACGGCTCGACATTGGCCTTGGGCACGCCGACCACCCAGCGCTGCGTTTCCTCGACCGCGGGATAACCTGGAAACAGCGAAGCGGTGTGGCCGTCGGGGCCGATGCCCATCAGCACCAGGTCGAATAGCGGCCGCTTCGGATCGAGCTGTTCGGCGCCGTAGAATGCCATCAGCTCGTTCTCGTACAGCGCCGCGCTGACGTCGGGATCCCTGAGATCGGCGGTGTCGGTCGCGATCGGATGGACATTCGCGGCCGGCGCACAGCGGTCGAGGAAGGCCTGGCGCGCCATGCTCATGTTGTGCAGCTTGTCCTTGCGCGGCACCAGTCGCTCATCGCCGATGAACCAGTCGATACGGTCCCACGGAATCCTCTGGCGATAGTCGGGCGTCGCCAGCAGCTGGTAGAGCGCCTTGGGGCTGGAGCCGCCGGTGAGGCACACGGCGATCCGGCCGCTGTTCTGGTCGATCCTGGCGATCACCCGCTCGGCGGCCGCCTGCGCCAGTGCCGCCGGATCGGCGACCGTGATGATCTGGCGCTCGCGGCTCGCGGTCATGTCAGCCCAGCTTCCGCCAGCTGCGGCCGTCGCGCGTCAGCAGCGCGTTGGCGGCCTCCGGGCCTTCGGTGCCGGCCTTGTAGGGCTGCAGGCCGCGGCTGCCGGCGCTCTTCCAGGCGTCGAGGAAAGGCTGCACCGCCTGCCACCCGGCCTCGACGCTGTCGGCACGCTGAAACAGGATGTTGTCGCCGATCATGCAGTCATAGATCAGCGTCTCGTAGCCGGTCGACGGCTCGGCCTTGAAGTAGTCCTTGTAGCGGAACTTCATCTCGACGCCGTCGATGTTGATGGTCGGGCCGGGTACCTTGGTGTTGAACTGCAGCTCGATGCCCTCGGTCGGCTCGGTGGAGATGACGAGGTAATTCTGCGAGAGGCGGTCGACCGCGGTGTCGCGGAACATCGCGAACGGCGCCTGCTTGAACTTGATCGCGATCTCGGTGCGCTTGGTGGTGAGCGCCTTGCCGGTGCGCAGGTAGAACGGCACGCCGGCCCAGCGCCAATTGTCGATGGTCAGCTTCAGCGCGGCGTAGGTCTCGGTCGAGCTGTTGGGCCTGACGTCGGGCGTCTTGAGAAAGTCCTCGATCTCGGTGTCGCCGATCCGGCCGGCGCGATACTGGCCGCGCACCGAATTGTGCAGCGCTTCCTGTTCGCTCTGGGTCTGGATCGCGCTCAGCACCTCGGCTTTTTCGGAGCGCACCGCATGGGCGTCGAAGCGCGCCGGCGGCTCCATCGTCACCAGCGACAGCAGCTGGAACAGATGGTTCGGCACCATGTCGCGCAGCGCGCCGGTGGCGTCGTAGAAGCTGCCGCGATGACCGACGCCGAGCTTCTCGTCCACGGTGATCTGGATATGGTCGATGTGGTTGCGGTTCCAGATCGGTTCGAACATGCCGTTGGCGAAGCGCAGCACCAGGATGTTCTGGACGGTTTCCTTGCCGAGATAGTGATCGATCCGGTAGATCTGGTGCTCGTCCATCAGCTTCAGCAGCGCTGAATTCAGCGCCTTGGCCGATGCCAGATCGGTGCCGAACGGCTTCTCCACGATCAGCCGACGCCAGGCGCCGTTCTCCTCCAGCATGCCGGTGCGCCCGAGCTGCTGGCTGATCGGCAGGAACGCTCTCGGCGGGGTCGCGAGATAGAACAGCCGGTTGCCTCCGGTGCCGCGCGCCGTCTCGAGCTTGTCGAGCCGTTCGTTCATGGCATCGAAGGAGGGCGGATCGCTCGGATCGGCCTCGATCGAGGTGACGCATTCGAACAGCCGCGTGACGACCGCCTCATCGAGCGGCCGGGTCGCGAATTTGCGCAGCCCTTGCATCAGGCTGTCCTTCATCTGGTCGCTCGACATGCCCTTGCGGGCGATGCCGACGACGCAGAATTTGTCCGGCAGCAGATTGCCGGCGGCGAGATTGTAGAGCGCCGGGATGACCAGCCGGTGCGTCAGATCACCGGTGGCGCCGAAGATGATGAAGGAGCAAGGATCGGGTTTCTTCTGCACGTGACCTTCCGCGGTTATCTCGAGAGCTCCGTTCCGATTGTATCGGAACGGAGCTCTCGATTCTTGTTTTGACGCGTTTTCTTCACGCGAACCGGTGCCCACTTCGCTTGAAAACGCTTTTTAAGTTTTTTTCGGCGGCTCCTTGTGGCCGCCGAAACCTGCGCGCATCGCCGAGAGGATCTTCTCCGCGAAGGTGTGATCCTTGCGCGAGCGGAAGCGCGTGTAGAGTGCGGCCGTCAGCACCTCGGCCGGCACGGCCTCGTCGACCGCGGCATTGACGGTCCAGCGGCCTTCGCCGGAATCCTCGACAAAGCCGGAATAATTGTCGAGCGTGTGGTTCTGCGCCAGCGCCGATGCGGTGAGGTCGAGCAGCCAGGACGGGATCACGCTGCCGCGCCGCCAGACTTCGGCGATGTCGGCGATGTCGAGGTCGAAGCGATGCTCCGGCGGCAGCGCCTCGATATTGGCGTTCTTCAGGATGTCGAAGCCTTCGGCATAGGCCTGCATCAGGCCGTATTCGATGCCGTTATGGATCATCTTGACGAAATGCCCGGCTCCGATTGGACCGGCGTGGATGTAGCCTTGCTCGATGCGCGGATCGCGGCCCTCGCGGCCGGAGGTGCGCGGAATGTCGCCGATGCCGGGCGCCAGCGTCTTGAAGATCGGGTCGAGCCGGTCGACCACCTTCTTGTCGCCGCCGATCATCATGCAGTAGCCGCGCTCGATGCCCCAGATGCCGCCGCTGGTGCCGACATCGACGTAATGCAGCCCGCGCTCCCTGAGCGCCTTGCCGCGGCGGACGTCGTCCTGCCAGAAGGTGTTGCCGCCGTCGATGATGACGTCGCCGGGCTGCATCAGCTTCGACAGCGCCTCGATGGTGGCTTCGGTGATCTTGCCGGCCGGCAGCATCACCCAGGCGGTGCGCGGCGCCTCCAGCTTGAGGACGAAATCCTCCAGCGACGAGGATCCGGTGGCATTGTCGGCGACGAGCGCCGCGACCGCCTTCGGATCCTTGTCGTAGACCACGGTGGTGTGGCCCTGGGTCATCAGGCGACGGACGATGTTGCCGCCCATCCGCCCGAGGCCGATCATGCCGAGTTGCATCCCTCGCCTCCGTCAGTTCAGTGCAGCCGAGATCGCGGCATCGAGCGCCGCGAGCCCGGATGTGAGATCGCCCTTGAGATGCACGCGCAGCGCCCGCCGGCCGCGCTCGGTCAGCACGTCGAAATCGCCGCGCGCCTGCGCCGCCTTGATCACGCCGAAGCTCGCCTTCTGGCCGGGCACCGGCAGGTCCTCCGTATCGTCGGTCGTGACCTGCAGGAACACGCCGCTGTCGGGCCCGCCCTTGTAGGCCTGCCCGGTCGAATGCAGGAAGCGCGGACCGAACTCGGCGCAGGTCGCAAGGTGCTTTGCGTCGCGCAGCTTGAGCCGCATTGCCTGCATGGCGTCGATGGTGTCGCCGTCGCGCTCGATATAGGCGAGCAGGGCGACATAGTCGCCGCGGCCGGACCGCGAGAGGTGCGCCTTGATCCAGGAGTTGAGATCGCCGTTCGCACCGGCCTTGCGCAGCTCCTCGGCGTTCTGCGCGTCGGTGTAGAGATCGACCCCGTCCGCCGATACCACCGGCTGTTCGGCCGGCAGCGACCCGGTCTTCTCGAACGCGGCCGTCAGCTCGCGGGTCTTGATCTTGGCAGCTTCGACGTCGGGCTGGTTGAACGGGTTGATGCCGAGGATCGAGCCGGCCACCGCGGTCGCGATCTCGAAGCGGAAGAACTCCTGGCCGATATGGTCGATCGACTTCATCACGATCCGAACCACGGGATGGCCGGCGGCCTCGAGCGCCGCGAGTTTGGCCTCATGCGCGGCATCGTTCTCGCTATCGGTGCGCAGATCGATGAAGAAGCGGTCGTTGCCGTAGACCGCCGCCTCGCCAATCGTCTCGCCCTCGATCGGGATCAGGCCCTTGCCGTCCTTGCCGGTCGATTCCGCGATCAGCTGCTCGGCCCAGGCGCCGAAATCGGCAACGTCCGGCGAGGCGAAGATCGTCACCTTGTCGCGGCCTTCGAGCCCGGCGATGCCCATTGCGAGCCCGAGCTGCACGCCCGGGTTCTCCTGCGGCGGCACGTCGGCACCGCAGGAGCGCACCATGGCGAGCGTATGGCCGAGCAGGCTGCGGAGGTCGATGCCGGCGGCGGCCGCCGGCACCAGACCGAACGGCGACAGCACGGAATAGCGGCCGCCGATCGCCGGATCGCCGTAGAAGATGCGGGCAAAGCCCTGCTTGATCGCGACCTTCTGCAGTGATGAGCCGGGATCGGTCACCGCGATGAAGCGGTGGCCGGCCTTGTCCTTGCCGATCGCCTTCGCCACCCGATCGAAGAAATAGTCCTTCATCACGTTCGGCTCGGTGGTGCCGCCGGATTTGGAGGAGACGATGAACAGCGTCCTTGCGATGTCGACGTACTCCTCCATCGCGCGCACCTGGGCCGGATCGGTGGAGTCGAGCACGTGCAGCCGCGGGAAACCGGACCGGTGCGGGAAGGTCTGGGCCAAGACCTCAGGCCCGAGGCTCGACCCACCCATGCCGAGCACGACGGCATCGGTGAAGTTCTGCCCCTTCACGCGCTGGGCGAAGTCCTCGTAGTCGGCGACGTTCGCGGTGGCCGCGCTGGTGAGCCAGCCCAGCCATTTGTCCTCATCGTCGCCGGTCCAGACCGATTTGTCCTTGTGCCAGAGCCGCCGGATCCTGGCGGAGGCGCGCCATTCCTCGGTGCTCTTCTCGACCGCCTTCTCGATGCTGGCGCCGAGCGCCAGCTTCTGGCGGTCGATGCCGCCGCCGAGCGAGGTGGCGCGCTTGTGGGCGACCGCGCCGTAGAGCTTGTCGGCCGCGTCGGCGAACAGCTTGACGCCGTCCTTGACCAGCTCCTCGGTGATCGCATCGAGCGAGATGCCGGACTTCTCCAGCTCCTCCAGCACATGGCGGGCGTCCTCGACATTCTCCTCGAGGCTGTCGCGGACCTTGCCGTGGTCGCGGAAGGCATCGAGCGTCGCCGGCGGCACGGTGTTGACGGTGTCGGGGCCGATCAGCTCCTCGACATAGAGCACGTCGCTATAGTCCTTGTTCTTGGTGCCGGTCGACGCCCACAACAGCCGCTGCGGCTTGGCGCCCTTGGCGGTGAGCTTGTCCCAGCGCGTGCCCGAGAACAGGCGCTTGTAGTCCTGATAGGCGAGCTTTGCATTGGCGATCGCGACCTTGCCCTTCAAGGCCGCGAGCCGCTCCTTTTCGTGCGGATCGTTGGCCTTCGCGATCTTCTCGTCGAGTTGCTTGTCGATGGCGGTATCGATCCGGCTGACGAAGAAGCTCGCGACGCTCGCGACATGGGAGGGATCGCCGCCCTTGCCGACGTATTTCTCCAGGCCCTTGAGATAGGCCTCGGCGACCTGGCGATAGACCTTCTGCGAGAACAGCAGCGTGATGTTGATGCTGATGCCTTGGCCGATCAGGTACTCGATCGCCGGCAGGCCCTCGGGCGTCGCCGGCACCTTGACCATCAGGTTCTTGCGGTGGACGTCTTTCCAGAGCCGTTCGGCTTCCGCGATCGTGCCCTTGGTGTCCATCGCGAGATAGGGCGACACCTCGAGGCTGACGAAGCCGTCGCCGCCGTGGCTCTGGTCGTAGACCGGGCGCAGCACGTCGGCGGCGTGCTGGATGTCCTCGACCGCAAGGTGCTCGAACAGGTCGGCGACCGAGCGGTCGCCGTTCTTGAGGGCCTTGCCGATCGCCCCGTCATATTCGTCGGAGCTGCCGATCGCCTTCTCGAAGATCGAGGGGTTGGACGTCACGCCTTTGACGCCGTCGGTCTCGATCAGCCGCTTCAGGTCGCCGTTGGCGACGAAGCCGCGGGCGAGGAAGTCCAGCCAGACGGCCTGGCGGTGATTTTCGAGTGCTTTGACGGGGTTCATGGGTGCCTGTTCTCGTTCGATCGAGGGTCGATTTTTGGGTTCCCGGGCAGCTTTCGGGGGCGGAGGGGGATTGTCAACATGGCGGGAGCCCCGGGCGGAATATCAGCATTTCCAAGGGATAACGCCATTCACAACAGTTCGATCCCCTCGGACGCCGTCCGAGCAGACCCTGATCTCGGCACATTTTTATGACGCGTTGCGGCGCAGGACCGCGCGTCAGGGCCGCAGGTAGAGGTAACCTTGGGATTGCAGCTCGGCGAGGCGGACCACCCCGCCGCGCTCGGCGGCGACGAAGCCGGGGAGCAAGTCGGCGAGGCCGATGTTCTGCGATTTCATGGTGTTGCCGCAGGCGGCGAACTCGATCCCATCCCTGGTGAATTGCCTGACATGTTTTGACAGGTCGGGGTTGGCGGCGGCTGAATGAAACGCCTTCAGCGCCTGCGCAATCGTGACATTGCCGGGGCCGCCGACGCCGTCGAGATGGTTCTGGACGTTGCCGATCACGAAATTGACCTTGTTGAGGTCATCGAGGTGATAGACCACCTTCAGCTTTTGCGGCGGTGCTTCGGTCGCGGCGCCGGCCCGGGACGCTGCGAAGACGGCGCCGATCGCCGACACGGTGCCCCACAGGATGCTGCGTCGGTGCATGGCGTCCCTCGCGCAACTATTGTTGATCCAGTGTTGTCCCTTTGGGCAAACCTATCATTTGTGCCGAAGCGCGGCGAGTTCCTTGCGGTCGGTCACAAGTTCGGCGCATTCGCCTAAGTCCACGCGATCGACGCGAAAGATCTTGTCGTCGGCGCGGGCGAACAGCGCTTCGCCCGCATCGTCGTCAGGCTTGTTGCGATTCCACACCATGATGCGGCCAAGGCGATGCGGCCAAGGCGCGCAATGGCGGATTTATTGTCCCTGGACAACGCCACGGTAATGCCTCCGCCCTCGCAATCCACGCTGCATTCGAAGCGTATTTCGTGTCCGGATTCGGTCGCGATGGCGTGATTGCAGTAGCCGCTGGAGTCGAAATTGCCGGAGCGGTGGCGGTATCTGACGCCGAGCTGGAATGAATAGTTGGTGGCCCTGTCCTCCGGCGCGTCTTCCGCTGCCACCAGAAGCTTCATCGCGCTGACCTTCTGCTTTGGATGCTGCGCCAGATGATTTGCATCGTACCGCCGCACAAAGCAGGCATAGGCTTTCGCGCCGGGCGGGGCAGCGAACATCCTGTTGTCGAAGGCGGCCGCCGCGGCCTTGTCGACGCCTTCCTGCGCCTGGGCGGTTAACGGCGCGCCGGTACAGGCGGCGGCTGCGAGTGCGACAACAAGGAACGCCTGCTTCATGGCCGGCTCGGGAATAGCTGGCGCCTCCAAGGTGTCATCTTTAAAGCGCGGCAATGGTGCCGCGCGGAACTGCGCGGGCTCGTTGCCTTAGCCGCGGCGACACGGAGGCACGTTCAACGGCGGCTGAACGTTTGTTCATGCGAGTCTGTGACGCGCGCATCTTGACGCCACGGCTGAACGGTCACACTTTTTCAGGGAAGCCCAACGTCCATCGCCGGACGGGAAGTTGCCCGCTCGGATGTCCGCTTCGGAGGACTGGGCCCCGGTAAACCACGGATGTGGCGAGGGGGTTACAGCCACCAAAAACAAGGGGATATTGATGAACCATTAAGCTTCCTGCCTGTTGATAAGGCAGAGGCTGCACGCGCCGTGCATTGCCGAACTGAGTCGGTCGAGTGTCCAATAGACCCAGCGTGCCGACGCTGATTCGATCCTAGGACGCTCTTGTTACGACTCGTGTCAGTCGTGCGGCGATACATATCGTGGAGAGAGGGATCATGTACAACGATTCTTTGTTCAACGCCTTCGCAAGGTCGTTTGAAGCGCGAAGCCAGACCGACATGTCGATGGCCGAGTATTTGGAGTCGTGTCGAAGTGATCCGATGCGATATGCAAATGCGGCCGAGCGGTTATTGGCGGCAATCGGTGAGCCCCAGATGATCGACACGGCCAAGGACCCACGCCTTGGCCGTATCTTTTTGAACCGTACCATCAGGTCGTATCCGGCCTTCGCCGGCTTCTACGGCATGGAGGACACGATCGAGCGCCTCGTCGGCTTCTTCCGTCACGCCGCGCAGGGCCTCGAAGAGCGCAAGCAGATCCTCTACCTGCTCGGGCCGGTCGGCGGCGGCAAGTCATCGCTCGCCGAGCGCATCAAGGCGCTGATGGAAATTCATCCGATCTATGTGCTGAAGGCGGGTGACGAACTCTCGCCGGTGTTCGAGAGCCCGCTTGGGCTGTTTGATCCCGAGACGCTTGGCCCGATGATCGAGGAGAAGTACGGCATTCCGCGCCGCCGGCTGAGCGGGCTGATGTCGCCCTGGGCCTACAAGCGGCTCGAAGCCTTCGGTGGCGACATCTCGCAATTCCGCGTCGCGCGCATCCAGCCTTCAAGGCTGCGCCAGATCGCGGTTGCCAAGACCGAGCCCGGTGACGAGAACAACCAGGACATCTCCTCGCTGGTCGGCAAGGTCGACATCCGCAAGCTCGAGACCTACGCCCAGAACGATCCCGACGCCTACAGCTATTCCGGCGGCCTCAACCGCGCCAACCAGGGCGTGCTCGAGTTCGTCGAAATGTTCAAGGCACCGATCAAGATGCTGCACCCGCTGCTGACCGCGACGCAGGAGGGCAACTACATCGGCACCGAGAACATCGGCGCGATTCCGTTCACCGGCATCATCCTCGCGCACTCCAACGAGGCGGAGTGGCAGAGCTTCAAGACCAACAAGAACAACGAGGCCTTCATCGACCGCATCTGCGTCATCAAGGTCCCGTACGTCCTGCGGGTCACCGAGGAGCAGAAGATCTACGAGAAGCTGATCCAGGGCTCCGAGCTTGCCGCAGCACCTTGCGCTCCGGCGACGCTGGAGACGATGGCGCGCTTCTCGGTGATGTCGCGGCTGCGCAAGCACGAGAACTCGACGCTGTTCGGCAAGATGCGGGTCTATGACGGCGAGAGCCTCAAGGAATCCGATCCGAAGGCACGCAGCGTCCAGGAGTACAAGGACGCGGCCGGCGTCGACGAGGGCATGGACGGCGTATCCACCCGCTTTGCCTTCAAGGTGCTCGCCTCGACCTTCAACCATGACACCACCGAAGTCGGCGCCGATGCGGTGCACCTGATGTATGTGCTGGAGCAGGCGATCCGCCGCGAGCAGCTGCCTGACGAGACCGAGAAGCGCTATCTCGAATTCATCAAGGCCGATCTCGCGCCGCGCTACGCCGAGTTCATCGGCAACGAGATCCAGAAGGCCTATCTGGAATCCTACGCCGACTACGGCCAGAACCTGTTCGACCGCTATGTCGACTACGCCGATGCCTGGATCGAGGATCAGGACTTCAAGGATCCGGACACCGGCCAGCTGATGAACCGCGAACTCCTGAACCAGGAGCTGACCAAGATCGAGAAGCCGGCCGGTATCGCCAACCCGAAGGACTTCCGCAACGAGGTCGTCAAGTTCTCGCTGCGTTCGCGGGCGCACAACAATGGCAAGAACCCGAGCTGGACCTCCTACGAAAAGGTTCGCGACGTGATCGAGAAGCGGATATTCTCGCAGGTCGAGGATCTGCTTCCGGTGATCTCGTTCGGTTCCAAGAAGGACGGCGAGACCGAGAAGAAGCACGGCGAGTTCGTCGAGCGGATGGTGGAGCGCGGTTATACCGAGCGCCAGGTCCGCCGGCTCGTCGAGTGGTACATGCGGGTGAAGCAGGCCGGCTAATGCGCGATCCGGAAAGCCGGCACCGGCTTTCCGTTTCGCCCCGTCCCGTCCCGTCCCGTCGAAGAAAAATGCGATGCGACTTTCATGATCGCATCCGGTGAGGCAGATGCAACGTGGTCATGCATATCGTCGATCGGCGGTTGAATCCGGGTAGCAAGAGCCTGGAGAACCGGCAGCGCTTCCTGCGGCGCGCCAAGGCGCTGGTGCAGGGAGCTGTCAAGAAGTCGTCGCAGGACCGGGACATCAAGGATGTCCTGGAGGGCGGCGAGGTGACGATCCCGCTGGACGGCATGGACGAGCCGCGGTTCCGGCGCGAGGGCGGCACGCGTGACATGGTGCTGCCCGGCAACAAGAAGTTCGTCGAGGGTGACTGGCTGCAGCGCCCGAACCAGAGCGGTGCCAAGGGCTCCGGCGCTGGCGAGGGCGACAGCGAGGACGCCTTCCGCTTCGTGCTCAGCCGCGAGGAGTTCGTCGACCTTTTCCTCGACGACCTCGAATTGCCCGACCTTGAAAAGCGCAAGCTCGCGGAAACCGAGAGCGAGGGCCTCCGGCGCGCGGGTTATGCGACATCGGGCTCGCCCGCTAACATCTCGATCAGCCGCACGGTGAGCCGGGCGCTGGCGCGGCGTGTGGCGCTGCGCCGGCCGCGCAAGGACGAGATCGAGACGCTCGAGGCCGAGCTTGCGGAATGCGAGGACGATACGCGCCGCCGCGAACTGCTCACGCTGCTCGAAGCGCTGAAGGCCAAGGTCCAGCGGATCCCGTTTATCGATCCGATCGACATCCGCTATCGCCGCTTCGAGACGGTGCCGAAGCCGGTGGCGCAGGCCGTGATGTTCTGCCTGATGGACGTCTCTGGCTCGATGTCCGAGCACATGAAGGATCTGGCAAAGCGGTTCTACATGCTGCTCTACGTGTTCCTGAAGCGGCGCTACAAGCACGTCGAGATCGTGTTCATCCGCCACACCGACCGCGCCGAAGAGGTCGACGAGGACACGTTCTTCCATGGACCGGCGTCGGGCGGCACGCTGGTGTCGAGCGCACTGGTCGCGATGCACGATATCGTCCGCACCCGCTTCCGTCCGGCCGACTGGAACATCTACGCCGCCCAGGCCTCGGACGGCGACAACATGACTTCCGATAGCGCGCTGACCGGCCATCTCCTGACCGAAAAGATCCTGCCGGTTTGCCAGTTCTTCGCCTATCTCGAGGTCGGCGAAGCCGCCAACTACACCTTCGACATGCCGGATTCCTCGCTCTGGACGCTCTATGAGCGTCTGCGCAACGAGGGCGCGCCGCTGTCGATGCGCAAGGTGAGCGAGCGCGGCGAGATCTTCCCGGTGTTCCAGGACCTGTTCAAGCGCCGCAGCAAGCAGGAAAGGGTGTAGCGTGATGGGTTCTTCCGGGGAACGGCTGTTCGAGGGCGCCGATTGGGATTTCCAGACCTTGCAGCGGGTCCACGACGCCTGCGAGAAAATCGCACGCACCGAGCTCGGACTCGACGTCTATCCCAACCAGATCGAGGTGATCACCGCCGAGCAGATGCTCGACGCCTATTCCTCGGTCGGCATGCCGCTGTTCTACAAGCACTGGTCGTTCGGCAAGCAGTTCGCGTTCCAGGAAGCGTCCTATCGCAAGGGCCTAATGGGCCTCGCCTATGAGATCGTGATCAATTCCTCGCCGTGCATTTCCTATCTCATGGAGGAGAACACGGCGACGATGCAAACGCTGGTGATCGCGCACGCGGCGTTTGGGCACAATCACTTCTTCAAGAACAACTATCTGTTCAAGCAGTGGACCGATGCCGACGGCATTCTCGACTATCTGGAATTCGCCAAGGGCTACATTTCGGTCTGCGAGGACCGCCATGGCCGCGAGACGGTGGAGCGAACGCTCGATGCCGCGCATGCGCTGATGTCGCATGGCGTCGACCGCTATCCCGGAAAGAAGACGCTCGATTTGCGTGCCGAGGAGAAGCGGGCCGGCGAGCGCCGGCAGCACGAGGAAAGCGTGTTCAACGATTTGTGGCGAACGGTGCCGAACACCAAGGCCAAGAGCAAGGCTACGCTCACGGCCGAGCGCCGCCGCGCGCTGCTCGGCTTGCCGCAGGAGAATATCCTCTATTTCCTCGAGAAGACCGCGCCGCGCCTTGCACCCTGGCAGCGCGAACTCATCCGCATCGTTCGCCACATTGCGCAGTATTTCTACCCGCAGGGCCAGACCAAGGTGATGAACGAGGGCACCGCGACCTACGTCCATTACCGCATCATGAGCCGGCTGCATCAGCAGGGCCGGATCACCGACGGCAATTTCCTCGAATTCCTGCAGTCGCACACCAATGTGGTGTTCCAGCCCGAATTCGACGACCGCCGCTATTCCGGCTTCAATCCCTACGCGCTCGGCTTCGCCATGATGCAGGACATCGAGCGAATCGTGAAAAATCCGGAGGACGAGGACCGCGAGTGGTTCCCCGACATCGCCGGCAAGGGCGACGTCGAGGGCGTGCTGCGCGAGATCTGGAGCAACTACCGCGACGAGAGCTTCATCAACCAGTTCCTCAGCCCGGCGCTGATCCGGCGCTTCCGCATGTTCCACCTGCACGACGACCCCGCGGAAAGCCAGGGGATCAAGGTCGACGCGATCCACGACGAGCGCGGCTACCGCCGGGTCCGCCGCGAGCTGGCGCGGCAATACGACGTCGGCTTCGTCGACGCCAATATCGAGGTCGTGGATGTCGATCTCGACGGCGATCGTCGCCTGATGCTGCGTCACACCACCGTGAAGGGCGCGCAGCTCAACGAGACCGACGCCCGACGCGTGCTGCAACATCTCGCCGATCTGTGGTCCTACGACGTCGCGCTGACCGAAATCGACGGCACCGACAAGGTGCTGAAGGAATATGTCGTCAGCCCGCGCGCGGCTGCGGTCGCGGCCTGAGGATCACGCTCTCGCTGACATGAGCGCGGCGCGCACCGCCGCGCGGAATGCGAGTCTTGCTTGGTGAACCTTCATGTCTATCGAAGGCTCACATCATGAACATCACGGCAACAATCCGGATCTTGAAAGCGCATGATGTTCCGTGCGCGAAGGCGATTGCCGGCATGCGGAAATCTCATTGCGGTCTTCTTCGCGATTGCCTGCGCAGGCGCGATTGATAAGGTGCGCCGCGTCAAGAAAACCAAGAAAAGGATATGCTCTTGTCAACTCGCTCTTGCCTGGCGGGCCTCCTCGCCGTCAGCACGCTCACGGCCTCGTCGATCTCGCCATCCATCGCAGCCGACACCGCAATCAGAATAGGAAACACCGCGCCCTATAGCGGCCCGGCGTCGGCCTACGGCACGATCGCGCGTGCCGAAGCCGCGTATTTCCAGATGCTCAACGATCAGGGCGGCATCAACGGCCGCAAGATCGATTTCGAGAGTCTCGACGACGCCTATTCGCCGTCGAAGACGGTCGAGCAGACCCGCAAGCTCGTCGAGCAGGACGAGGTGGTTGCGATCTTCAGCGCGGTCGGCACCGCGCCGAACATCTCGGTGCAGAAGTACCTCAACATCAAGCACGTGCCGCAGCTGTTCGTGTCCTCCGGCGCGACGCGCTGGAACGATCCGAAGCAATTCCCGTGGACGGTCGGTTTCAATCCGACCTACGAGCTCGAAGGCCGGCTCTACGCAAAATACATCCTGAAGACCAAGCCGGATGCGAAGATCGCCGTCATCACGCCGAACGAAGATGCCGGCAAAGACTATCTCAGGGGTTTCAAGGACGGGCTCGGCGAGCATGTCGGCCAGATCGTCGCGGAGACCACGTATCTCACGACCGATCCCACCATCGATTCCCAGATGGTGACGATGCGCGAGTCCGGCGCGGACGTCTTCTTCGCCGAGGCGACGCCGAAATTCGCGGCCCAGGCGCTGCGCAAGGCGGCGAGCATGGGCTGGAAGCCGCTGACCATCCTGCCGACCGTCTCCAACTCCGTATCCGCGGTGCTCGAGCCGGCCGGCCTCGAGAACGTGATCGGCGTCGTGACCGGCCTCTATCTGAAGGATCCGACCGACCCGCGCTGGATCGACGATCCCGCGCAGAAGGAGTTTGCGGCCTGGATGAAGAAGTACCAGCCGAATGCGAGCCCGGGCGACCTCTTCAACGTGCAGGGCTACACGGTGGCGCAGGTCATGACGGTGGTGCTGAAGAACTGCAACGGCGATTACAGCCGCGACAACATCATCAAGCAGGCGACCAATCTGAAGGCGCTCGAACTGCCGATGCTGCTGCCCGGCATCAAGGTGCAGACCGAGCCCGACAATGTGACGCCGATCCGGCAAATCCAGATGGCGCGGTTCGACGGCAAGTCCTGGGCGCTGTTCGGTGACGTCTTGAGCGACAAGTAGCCGTCACCAACTCCGCTGTCGTCCCTGCCTAGTGCGCAATTGCGCACGGGAGCAGGGACCCATACGCCGCGGCTTCTGTTGTGAACGGGACTCGTCGTCCCAGCATAGCCAGGCAATCTGCATCGGTGGTTATGGGTCCCTGCTTTCGCAGGGACGACACAGAGTTTGTTGCACGTCCTTGCCGCGTCATTGCGACGGCAAGCCGACGACGTCTTGAGCGACAAGTAGCCGTCACCAACTCCGCTGTCGTCCCTGCCTAGTGCGCAATTGCGCACGGGAGCAGGGACCCATACGCCGCGGCTTTTGTCGTGAACGGGATTCGTCGTTCCAGCGGCGCTCCACAATCTGCATCGGTGGTTATGGGTCCCTGCTTTCGCAGGGACGACGCGGAGTTTGTTGCTAGTCCTTGCCACGTCGTTGTGACGGCGAGCCGGCGACGTCTTGAGCGACAAGTAGCGGTCACCAACTCCGCTGTCGTCCCTGCCTAGTGCGCAATTGCGCACGGGAGCAGGGACCCATACGCCGCGGCTTCTGTTGTGAACGGGACTCGTCGTCCCAGCATAGC
>NZ_JAQOSR010000101.1:0-32803 GCF_046718885.1 Bradyrhizobium sp. UFLA01-814
GCACCGCGATGGTCTCGCCGGCTGACAGGCCGGCAACGATCTCGATATCGTCGTCGTCCTCGCGGCCGGTCCGCACCGATCTCGCCTCGAAGCCGTCGGCATCGCGCACGAACAAGGTTGGCGTTCCCTTGATGGTTTGAAGCGCCTTCTTCGAGACGATCACGGTCGACGGCGCACCCGACAGCGGGACCTCCGCGGTGACGAAGGTGCCCGGCTTCCAGCGGTGGTCCTTGTTGGGCATGGTCGCGATCACACGCGCGTTGCGGGTCTCGCGGTCGAGCAGGGGGCTGACGAAGATCACGCCGGCATTGGCTTCATCCTCGGTGCCGATGGCGCGGATTTTCACCGAAACGCCTTCGCGAACCGCGCCGATGTCTTCGGGGGAGACCGCGAGGTCGACCCAGATGTCATCGAGATTGACGATGACATAGAGCTCGCTCTCCTGGCCCTCGCGCCCGATCAATCCGCCGAGGTCGACACGCCGTTCGGACACCCGGCCGCTGATCGGCGCGCGCAAGAACTGCGTCCGCAGGCTTTCCGGGGGCTGGTTCGGCAGATCGGCAATCTCGCTCTCCGAGAGGCCCAGCGCAAACAGCTTCTGCCGGGCGCCGTCGAGCTTGATCTGGGCATCATTCGCGGTCAGCCGCGTCCGCAGGAACTCGTTCTCCGACACGATGCGGGTCTCGACCAGCGTCTTCTGCCGCGCGTAGAGAGTCTGCTGCAGATCGTTGGTGAGCCGCGCGGCGAGGTATTCGCTCTTGGCGTCGGCCACCTCGCGGCTTTCGATCGCGGCGACGATCTCGCCCTTCTCGACGACATCGCCGAGGCGCTTGCGCAGTTCCGTGACCGTCGCAAGCACGCGCACCGAGACCCGGCCGATGTGATCCGCATCGGGGATCAGCGATCCCGGCGCGAGGAAATGCCGCTTCAGCATGCCGCCGCTGGCTTGCGCGAACGTGATGCCGGCTTCGCGAACCTGGTCTTCGCTCAGCTCGATATGTCCGGGGGCCTCGTACCGGGCCTCGGTCTTTGTGTCTGTGGTCGCAGTCTCCTGCGTCGCAGCCGAGAACCTGACCGGCCAGCCGATCCATCCGGCCGCCACAACGACCAGTGCAATGCCGGCGGCCATGCCGGCGAAAAATAGAACAACCCGTTTCATATGCGCCTCTCCACAGCGCAGGCCTATGGCCCTGCGCTGTCGCGACATCGATCTGTGCGGAAGCGTGCGCGCCGCCGAATGGCAGCAGCGCACGGCCGGTCATGTCGACCGGATCAGGCGCGGGGTGGCTTGAAGGGAGAGAGGCGGTCGGCCGAAGCGGGCAGCTCAGTGCTGCTGTGGCCATAGCTATGCGGCGCATAGGCGATCGGGAACGCGGTCTCCTGCGGAGCCACGGACGCGACGTGCGTCAGGCAATGGTCGCCGTGAGGCGAGGCCGGATGCGCCGGAGCCTTGCCGCCGGCGCTGGCGTCGTTGATCGACTGTGCGATCGAGAAGCCGGCAGCCGCGTCGGCATCGCCGTCGGAGGTCCAGCCGTGGAAGAACGACAGCACCAGCGCGAGCGAAATCAGTCCCGCAAGCAGGCTGCGCCAGCGGCGCGATCCCGTTGCGTGAGGAGAAGACTGAATCATGGTGCGCGAAGCGTCCATGGGGCCTACTTAGCGCCGTGCCCGCGCGCATTCAAGTTCGGGTCCGCGACAGATTGGCCGTGGATACTATAACGTTACGCGCGGTTTGCGGTTCGGCGCATCAACCATCGGCGCGCCGCGACGACCGCCCAGATCGCTTCGACGAGGCCGAACGGCCAGGCGCCCTGCAGGAAACCGTAGGCCGAGCCGAGCGCGCAGGAGACAGCGAAGGCCAGGATGAACCAGGGGCTGCGATCTTCGGCCGCATAGCAGACGAGCATCATGGTCACGGCGAATAACCCGAACAGCGTCAGCGCATCCATTCCGCAGCAGAACTCCTGTTGTAACGCTGTTGATATCTGAGCATGCTTGGGATGGAATATCCAGCCAGCGTCGCCGCCCTAAAGGGACTGCACCATGAAGCGCATGCATGTTCACGTCGCCGTCAAGGACATCCCGCAATCGGTCGGCTTCTACTCGGCGCTGTTCGGGGCCGAGCCGACGGTCGTGAAATCCGATTATGCCAAATGGATGCTCGACGATCCCCGCGTCAACTTCGCGATCTCGACCCGCGGCCGCGAACCGGGCCTCGACCATCTCGGCATTCAGGTCGAGAGCGCGGAGGAGCTCGGCGAAGTGTATGGACGGCTGCGCAAGGCCGGCGGCGAGGTCATCGAGCAGGGCCAGACGGTGTGCTGCTATGCCAAGTCCGAGAAGTCGTGGATCGACGATCCCGCGGGGATCGCCTGGGAGACGTTCCATACGACCGGTGAGAGCATCGTCTATGGCGACGGCACCGGCGAGCGGACCGCGCGTGTCGCGCACGAGAAGCAGGAAGACAAACAGAGCGCGTGTTGCGCCCCACAGCCCCAGGCCGCGCCGCCTGGGGCATCGGCTTGCTGCAGCTCGTGAGCATGGAGCGGCCGGGGGGGCCGGTTGCGCGCGAGTCCACGCTGGCCTTAACCGTCCGATAACTGATTTTCCTAACCACCCCTTGGGTTGTGTTCCCGTACAAGGGCATCCACAGGGGCAGGAAAATGTCGGTTGTCTCAACGAGCAGCGTGCCGGAATACCGGCGGCTGTCGATCAAAGGTGTGTTGCGCGCCAGCAGGATGGGCGCCATCCAGTGGCTCGTCCTGAGTGCCGCGCTGCTGGTGCTCGCCATCACGCTTGGCACCGGCTATCTCGCGCTGCAGTTTCGCGAGCGCGCGCTGGAGATGTCCGAGCGCGAGCTCAACAACACCGCGCTGCTGCTGTCGCGGCATTTCGACCAGCAGCTTACCGACCTCCAGCATGTCCACGACGACATCGTGAATTATCTGCGGGCCGAGCAGGTCGAGACCGCCGATCAGTTCGAAAAGAACATGTCGCTCTTGAGCGCGCACGAGATGCTGCGCACGCGGCTGGCGGCGCTGCCGCATGTCGGCGGGCTCAATCTGTTCAACGCCAAGGGATGGCTGATCAACTCATCCGAGATGTGGCCGGTGCCCGATATCAGCGTCGCGGACCGGCGCTATTTCCAGGAGTTCACCTCGGGACGCCCGACCTCGCCTGTGATCGTCGAGCCCGCAATGAGCAAGGTGAGCGGCAACTGGACCACGATCTTTGCGCGCAAGATCACCGGGCGCAACGGCGAGATCATCGGCTTCGCCAGCCGCGGCGTCGAGCCGAGCCATTTCGAGGATTTCGTCGCCTCGCTGGCGCTGAGCGGCGACACCGTGATTTCGATGATCCACCGCGACGGCACCATCATCGCACGCTATCCGCAGGATGCCGCCGTGATCGGCCGTAACATCATCAACCTGCCGGTGTTCCAAAAGGTCATCAGCTTTGGCGGCAACACGTCGGGACGGTTCGTTGGCGCTTCGGGCGAGGAGAACGTCGGCGCGGTCAGATCGCTGTCGCATTTTCCAATCCTGATCCTCGCTACCACGAAAACATCGAGCGCGCTGGAGGACTGGCGCGCCCAGACCAAACTGCAATTCTGCGCAGCCGTGTTGGCGGTCCTGATCATCAGCTTCGCGGTCTTCCTGATCGTGCGCCAGCTGCAGCGGCAGCATGATGCGGCAAGCCGCCGGCTGTCCGAGAAGAGCCAGCACCTCGACACCGCGATCAACACCATGACGCAGGGGCTGCTGCTGTTCGACGCCTCGGCGCGGCTCGTGATCTGCAACCAGCAATATATCGACATGTTCGGCCTTTCGGCTGATGTCGCGAGGCCGGGCTGCCATCTGCGCGACCTGATCCTGCATCGCCAGGCGATCGGCTCGTTTGTCGGCGACGTCGACGAGTACTGCGCCCGCTTCACCAACCCGAGGGGCGATGAGGTCCGGGACTCCGTGATCATGACGCCTGACGGTCGCAGCATCCGCCTGATCTACAAGCGTGCGCCCGACGGCGGCTGGGCCACCACGCTCGAGGACGTCACCGATGGGCGGCGTGCGCAGGCGCGGATCGAGTATCTCGCGCATTACGATGCGCTGACCAATCTGCCGAACCGGACGCTGTTCCAGCGCCACGCGGAAGGGCTGCTGCTCGAGGCCGCCACGCGCGAGTTCGCCATCCATTACATCGATATCGACGAGTTCAAGCGGATCAACGACACGCTGGGCCATCTGATCGGCGATGAGTTTCTGCGGCGCGTGGCCGAGAAATTGCGCCAGTCGGTCGGGTCGAACGACTTCATCGCTCGGCTCGGCGGCGACGAGTTCGCGATCGTCCAGCACGACATCACCTCGGACGACGACGTCGGCGACCTGGTCGCACGCGTCTATCAGTCGCTGCGCACGCCGTTCGACTGCCTCGGCCATCATTTGTCGAGCGACGCCAGCATCGGCATTGCGATCGCCCCGCGCCACGGCTCCGACCTGTTCCGCCTGCTCAAATGTGCCGACCTTGCGATGTACGCCGCCAAGGCGGCGGGCCGCAGGACCCATCGCTTCTTCGATCCGGCGATGGAGGCGCAGGCCAATCTGCGCCGCGCGCTGGAGGCCGATTTACGCACCGCGCTGGCCGAGGGTGGCTTCGAGCTGCACTACCAGCCGCTGGTCGACCTGCGCAGCGACGAGGTGACCGGCTGCGAAGCGTTGCTGCGCTGGCGGCACCCCATGCGCGGCATGATCTCGCCGGCGGAATTCATACCGGTTGCCGAGGAGACCGGGCTGATCGAGGAGATCGGGCAGTGGGTGCTGCGCACCGCCTGTATCGAGGCGGCAGCCTGGCCGGCGCATGTGCGCGTCGCGGTCAACGTCTCGCCGATCCAGTTCAAGTCGGAGACGCTGGCGCTGAAGGTTGCGAATGCGCTTGCCGAGAGCGGGCTCGATCCGCGCCGGCTCGAGCTCGAGATCACCGAGGCGGTGCTGATCGCTGACGACGATGCGGCGCTGGTCACGCTCGGCCAGCTCCGCGCGCTCGGTGTCCACATCGCGCTCGACGATTTCGGCACCGGATACTCGTCGCTGCAATACTTGCAGCGCTTCCCGTTCGACAAGATCAAGATCGACCGCAGCTTCGTCAAGGAAGTGACCCGCAACAGCGGCTCGGCCTCGATCATCCGCGCCGTGGTTTCGATCGCAGCCGACCGCAACATGATCACCACCGCCGAGGGCGTCGAGACCGACCAGCAGCGCGACACCGTACAGATGCTCGGCTGCACGCAGATGCAGGGCTATTTGTTCAGCAGGCCGGTTCCTGCGCGGGACCTGCGGACGCTGCTCGCGGCCGATAGCGTCGCCGCCTGAGCGGCTGCCGATCCGGTCCGTCAGGAACAATCGTCGCCGTCCCCGATTGGGAGTGGAAGCTCTTGAGAGGCGAGGCGGTCCATGAAAAGCAAGCTCGTGTCCGATGCGCCCAGCGCGCAGATTCACGTCGTCGTGCTCGATAGCGGCGAGGAAGCGTTCGGCGCGCTGACGAAGTTCGCCAATGACGCGAAGGTGACGGCGGCATCGCTCAGCGCGATCGGCGCGTTCGAGCGGGCAACCGTCGGCTGGTTCGATTTCGCATCCAAGAGCTACCGGAAGATCGAGATCGACGAGCAGTGCGAGGTGCTGTGCGCGCTCGGCGACATCGCGACCGGCGACGACGGCAAGGCCAGCCTGCACATGCATATCGTGCTCGGACTGTCGGACGGATCGACCCGCGGCGGCCATCTGCTTGCTGGCATCGTCCGCCCGACGCTGGAGGTTGTGGTCACGGAAGCCCCCGCCAGGCTTCGCCGGCGGAAGCGGCCCGAGCTCGGCATCGCCCTGATCGATCCCGCCGCGACCGCCTGACGCTTTCCGTCGAAAAGTTCCTAAAAATCGACCTGCCGACGCCGGGGCGCGGAACCGAAGCCGTGGAACCGCGTTCCTTTGCGGGGCTCGACCGGCAGGCGATCGATGAAAACCGAAGCAATGTCCGCGGCCATGCTGCTGTTTGCCTCGTGCATGGCAAACGCAGAGAGTGGCCTTGCGTCCTATTATCGTGGCATCGGCAAGAGTGGCGAGATGACCTGCGCGCATCGCAAGCGGCCATTCGGCAGCATGATCACCGTCTCCTATCTGGGAAAATCGATCCGGTGCCGCGTCAATGACCGCGGCCCGTTCGTTCGTGGGCGGATCATCGATGTTTCGACCACCGCGGCCCGCGCGCTCGGCATCCTTCAGCTCGGCGTCGCGCATGTCGTGATCCAGTAGGGCGCGGCCGGCGGCGGGATCAGGGCTTGGAAGCGGTCGCCCGCTGTTCGGCGATCGCCTTTCGGAGCGTCCGTGACAGCGCCTCGACCGAATATGGTTTCTGGATCAGCTCGAAGCCGCTGTGCGCATTCTCGGCGAGTACGTTGCTGTAGCCGCTGGTCAGCACCACGGGCAGGCCGGGAAAGCGATCGCGGATGATTCCGGCGAGCTCGACGCCGTTCATGCCCGGCATGATCACGTCGGAGAACACCAGGTCGGCGGCGAACTCGTTCTCCGAGAGGATCGAGAGCGCGGCATTGGCATTGGCCGCGCGCTTGACCGAATAGCCGAGATCCTCGAGCAGCTCGGTGGAGAACTGGCCGACATCGTCGTTGTCTTCCACCACGAGGACGCGATAGCCGCGGCCGATCGAAGCCTGCTCGATGCCGGCGCTGGCTGCGACCTTGGCGTCCGCCGGGCGCATCGCGTGCGGCAGATAGATGGTGAAGGTCGCACCGTGCCCGGGCGTAGAGGTGACCTCGATGTCGCCGTCGGATTGCTTGACGAAGCCGAAGGCCTGGCTCAATCCGAGACCCGTTCCCTTGCCGACCTCCTTGGTCGTGAAGAACGGTTCGAAGATCGCGTCGAGATTTTCCGGCGAGATTCCGGTGCCGGTGTCCTGGATCGAGACCGTGACGAAATCGCCGCTGCGCGAGGCCTGGGCGCGCAGGGCAGGGATATTCTTCACCTTCCGGACGCCGATCGTCAGCTGACCTTCGCCGCTCATGGCATCGCGGGCGTTGACCGCGAGATTGAGCAGTGCGGTCTCGAACTGGCCGATGTCGGCGATCGCAAAGCAATCCGGATCCTCGATCCTGACCTCGATGTGAATCCGCGCGCCGACCAGCGGCCGGATCAGCTGCGTCACGCTGTCGACCTGCGTCCCGACATTGAACACTTCCGGATTGAGCGGTTGCCTGCGCGCAAATGCCAATAGTTGCGCGGTGAGCTTGGAGGCCCGCTCCACGGTCTCGGAGATCGCGTCGATATAACGGCGGCGCCGGTCATCCGGCAGCTCGCGGCGGCGCAGGAAGTCGGTCGCGGAGCGAATGATAGTGAGCAGATTGTTGAAATCATGCGCGACGCCGCCGGTGAGCTGGCCCACCGCTTCCATCTTCTGCGATTGCCGCAGGGCCTCCTCGCCGCGGCGCCGTTCGGTGATGTCGACGGCCTCCGGCACGGCGCCGACGATGGTGCCGTGCTGGTCCTGCAGCGGCCGCATCGCGAAATCGAAATAGCGTTCGCCGATCGGCAGGCGCAGCTGCATCTCGATCTTGACTTCCTCGCCGCGCATCACGGTCGCAAAGGCATTCTGGATCACGCGCGGCATGCCCTCGGTCGCGGCGAACCACGGCGTGTCCCAGAACGGCTTGCCGACGACGTCGGCGGCATCGGTACAGATGCCGGCCAGCGCCGTCTGGTTGGTGTAGAGCAGGCCGCCATCGCGGTTGAGCAGCATCTGGTATTGATGGCTGGTTTCCAGGATCGCGCGCGTCTGCGCTTCGCGGGATTCGAGCTGCGCGGTGCGCTCCAGGATGCGTCGCTCCAGCGACTCGTTGAGCTTGCGAAGCTCGATCTCGGCTTCCTTGGCCGCCGTGATATCGTGGGCGACGCCGATGAAGCCGATATGCTTGCCGTTCGGGTCCCAGCGCGGCTGCGATTCCGAGCGCAGCCAGCGCCAATCGCCCGCGGCATTCCGATAGCGGGCCTCGAGCACGAATGGCTTCAGCGACAGCTCGCCGGTGATCTGCTCCTGCAAAATTTGCGGCAGGTCATCCGGATGCAGCGCCTTGCGCCAGTCGAACACAATCGCTTCCTCGAACGGCAGTCCAAGGAAGTCGAGATAGGCCTGGTTGGCAAAGGAGCGGGTGCGGTCGAGCTTGGTCACCCAGATCGGCACCGGCGCGCTGTCGGCGATCAGGCGGAAGCGCTCCTCGCTCTCCCGCAGGGTCTCCTGCGCCAGCATCTGATCGGTGACGTCGAGATCCGCGCCGACCAGCCGCAGCGCACGGCCGCTGCGGTCGCGCTCGATCTTGGCGACGACGCGGATCCAGCGGCTCTCACCGTCGTTCGGGCGGACGATGCGGTATTCGGCCGTGTAGTCTTCGCCGCCGGCCTTGAGCACACCGAACAGGTGCCGGATCGTGCGCTCGCGATCCTCGGGGTGGATGCGCGCGACCCAGTTCTCATAGGTCTCGTTGATCTCGTCGGGCGGCAGCCCATGCACCAGGAGATATTCGGGAGAGCGGCGGTTGCGCACGCCGTCGCGGAAATCGATCTCGAGTCCGCCGACCCGCGCGATGCGCTGGATCCGCGCCAGCTCCGCCTCGCGCTCCTGGAGCTCGCGATGGGCGCGATCGCGTTCGCGCGCGATCTCCTCAAGATGCTGCCGCAGCCGTTCGGCTGCCGCAGCTTCGGGAAGCACATCAGCGGGATCGGATGGGGTCATACGCGCCGGCAACCTCTCGGTGCAGTTTCACACAGGACGCGGCGGCTTTGCCAGCTTGATTTATGGCGATCGTTAGGCTGAGTCATTCCGGGGCGATGCGAAGCGTCGAACCCGGAATCTCGAGATTCCGGGTTCGCTTCGCGCCCCGGAATGACGATGCAATCCACGAGCCCTTCACTTGGCTTTGGGCGGGCGGCAATTATAGGCCCGGCGGAACCCGGCCGCCTGTGCATCCTCCTCGGAGCAGAACCAGCGATCCGGATTGCCGAGGCCCGGGTAACTGCGGCACACCTGCAGGTGGTAGATGCCGACATTGCCGGTGACGCGGGCGCGCACGGCGTACTTGCCCTTGATGTTGCAGCTTGCCGGCATCGGCAGGTCGTCGGGGAAGAGCGCGTTGCGGATCTGCTGGTCGCGGTCGGCGGGGCAGGCGTTGCCGAGCAGGGCGCCGTCCTTCCTGGCCGTACGAAAATCGCGCGGCGCCACGAAGCAGCCCTTCCAGAGCCCGGCACGATTGTCCTTGGCGGTGGCTTCATCCGGCTTGAATCGGCCAGTGGCCGAGTTTTCGACATTGAGAGCATAGCCTTTCTGGACCAGCACCTGGCTGAGGCTGGTCGGGTCGCCCTCGATCTTGCAGACGCCGAGGCGGCGTTTCCTGAAGGTCGGATCGACGCCGATATCGTCGCAGTGAATCTGCTTGCCGCCGATCAGCCTGCTCAGCTGGTCGCGCGCCTCGATCCCGCAGGTCCAGACGTCGGCGTGCTCGTCGATGCGGAGCTGATCGACCGCCGGCGCGTCGATGCCGTCGAGCCGATAGGTTGTGCTGCCGAGCTGAACGGTGCCGGCGTCCTTGATGATCGCTGACGCCGCCGGGCCGGCGGTCGCGGGCAGGCCAGGGATTGCAGACAGGCAAGTCAGGAGAAGCGTCGTGGCGACCGGATTTCGAAACCGCATTTTCTCAACTTCAGATCTTTGGCGGGCAGCCGAACTTCTAGCACAAGCCGGTACGATCCAACCAAGGACCGTTCGCGAATGGGGACGTGCGCACCGTCACGTCCCGATCGGCATTCCGCGACGTAGAACGGCCGGACATTGCCATCGAAGGGATGCGCATAGCCGAGTTCATCATCAACGTCCTCGCTGAAATCGTCACCGACATCTGGACTCTGTAATGCCTCGCACGCTGGCGGCGGAAGAGAAAGGCGGCCCAGAAGAACCGCGTCCGATCAAAGATCCGATTGACTTGATGAGAACAAAATAGGAACATGATGCGCCAACTGAATCCCGGATACCCCATGATGTCTGCACGGCCCGAATCTGACGACGATGACGGGCTGGAAGCCGCTGTCGATCAGGCCATTTCCGCCTGCGGCGGCAATCTGCGCGCCACCATCCGGGCGCTGATCGTGGCCAATGAATTCCTGGAGAACGAGGTCAGCGAACTGATGAAAGCCGTCGCGAAGGCGCATTCGCGTGGCCGCTTCAAGACCTATTCGGGCTGAAATACCCCTCAGGCTACCGCCGAGGATTTGGCCGAGGATTTGGCCAAGCATCGGGCAAGGCGTGCATTAGACCGTTGCCTCCGGGGCAATTTGCTGTACCACGGAGTGGTTACGCCCAATCGCCCGTGCCAGATTGCGCGGGGAGGAATCCTGCCAAAGCCCAAGTCCTAAGAAGCCCAAGCAAGAAGAGCATGTTCAAGAAAATCCTGATCGCCAACCGCGGCGAGATCGCCTGCCGGGTCATCAAGACTGCGCGCCGTATGGGGATTGAGACGGTCGCCGTCTATTCCGAGGCCGACCGCGATGCGCTGCATGTCGAGATGGCCGATGAGGCCGTGTTGATCGGACCGCCGGCCGCGGCCGAGAGCTATCTTCTGATCGACAAGATCGTCGAGGCCTGCCGCAAGACCGGCGCGCAGGCGGTGCATCCCGGCTACGGCTTCCTGTCCGAGCGCGAGGCGTTTCCGCGCGCGCTGGAAGCCGCCGGCATCGTCTTCATCGGCCCGAACCCCGGCGCCATCGCCGCGATGGGCGACAAGATCGAATCCAAGAAGGCCGCTGCGAAGGCCAAGGTCTCGACCGTGCCGGGTCATCTCGGCGTCATCGAGGACGACAAGCACGCCGTCCAGATCGCCGACGAGATCGGCTATCCCGTGATGATCAAGGCCTCCGCCGGCGGCGGCGGCAAGGGCATGCGCATCGCGCATTCGAAGGCGGAGGTCGCCGAAGGCTTCAACCTCGCCAAGGCCGAGGCGAAGTCGTCGTTCGGCGACGACCGCGTCTTCATCGAGAAGTTCATCGTCGATCCCCGGCACATCGAGATCCAGGTGCTCGGCGACAAGCATGGCAACGTGATCTATCTCGGCGAGCGCGAGTGCTCGATCCAGCGCCGCAACCAGAAGGTCATCGAGGAGGCGCCGTCGCCGCTGCTTGACGAGACCACCCGCCGCAAGATGGGCGAGCAGGCGGTCGCGCTGGCCAAGGCGGTGAACTACGATTCGGCCGGCACCGTGGAATTCGTCGCCGGCCAGGACAAGAGCTTCTACTTCCTGGAGATGAACACCCGCCTGCAGGTCGAGCATCCCGTCACCGAGCTGATCACCGGTATCGATCTCGTCGAGCAGATGATCCGCGTCGCGGCCGGCGAGAAGCTCGCGATCGCGCAGAAGGACGTGACGCTGACCGGCTGGGCGGTGGAATCCCGCGTCTATGCCGAGGATCCGTTCCGCAACTTCCTGCCGTCGATCGGCCGCCTGGTGAAATACCGTCCGCCGGCCGAGGCCAGCCATGACGGCATCACGATCCGCAACGACACCGGCGTGCAGGAGGGCGGCGAGATTTCGATCCATTACGATCCGATGATCGCCAAGCTCGTCACCCACGCCCCGTCGCGCGCCGCGGCGATCGAGGCGCAGGCGACCGCGCTCGACGCCTTCTATGTCGACGGCATCCGGCACAACATTCCGTTCCTGTCGGCCTTGATGAACCATCCGCGCTGGCGCGAGGGCCGGCTGTCGACCGGCTTCATCGCGGAAGAGTTCCCCAAGGGGTTTTCGGCGCGCGCGCCCGAGGGCGAGATCGCGCGGCGGCTGGCCGCGGTCGGTGCCGCCATCGACCACGTGCTGGGCGAGCGCAAGCGGCAGATCTCCGGCCAGATGGGCGGCCGCGTGGTGCTGCGCGAGCGCCGCCGCGCGGTGTGGCTCGACCGCGCCGAGATTGCGCTCGACGTCGCGCGCGAGGATGACGCGATTGCAGTGCGCTTCATCGGCGCCGACGGGCTGCCCGGCAATCCGCACAATCTGGTGTCGGGCTGGGTGCCGGGCGAGCCGGTCTGGCAGGGCACCGTCGACGGCAATTTTGTCGCCGTGCAGGTGCGGGCGATCAACAACGGCTTCCGCCTCGCGCATCAGGGCTTTGAGGTCCCGGTCTATGTCTTCACCGAGACCGAGGCGACCTCGGCCCGGCTGATGCCGGTGGTCTCGGCCGCCGACACCGGCAAGAAGTTGCTGTGCCCGATGCCCGGTCTCGTGGTGTCGATCGCGGTGACCGAGGGGCAGGAGGTCAAGGCCGGCGAGACCCTGGCGGTGGTCGAAGCCATGAAGATGCAGAACGTGCTGCGCGCCGAGCGTGACGGCACGGTCAAGAAGATCCACGCCGCCGCCGGCGCTACGCTTGCGGTCGACGCGCTGATCCTGGAGTTCGCTTAGCACCGTCATTGCGAGCGCCAGCGAAGCAATCCATCTAGCCTCATATGATGAGAGATGGATTGCTTCGTCGCTTCGCTCCTCGCAATGACGTGGATGGAGACACATCATGGCCTTCCGCAAACGCCGCGAAGCACTGCGATCGATTCTCAACGGATCAACCTGCATCCGCCCGGGCTCGGTCTATGATGCGACCTCGATCCGGATTGCTGACGATCTCGGCTTCGAGCTCGGCATGTTCGGCGGCTCGGTGGCCTCGCTCGCCGTGCTCGGCGATCCCGATATTGCGCTGATCACGCTGACCGAATTCGCCGAGCAGATACGCCGCATGTCGCGTGCGTCGACGCTGCCGGTGCTCGTCGATGCCGACCACGGTTACGGCAACGCGCTCAATGTCCGTCGCACGGTTCAGGAGGTGGAGGCCGCCGGCGCGGCCGGCCTTACCATCGAGGACACGCTGCTGCCGCAAGCGTTCGGCGAGGCCAAGACCCAGCTGATCTCGCTGGAAGAGGGGGTCGGCAAGATGAAGGCCGCGCTTGACGGCCGCAGCGATCCATCGCTCGTCATCCTGGGCCGGACCGGTGCCGTCTCGATCACTGATCTCGACGATGCGATCGCTCGCGCCAGGGCCTATGAGGCGGTCGGCGTCGATGGCTTGTTCTTCACCGGCATCAAATCGCGCGGCGAGTTGGAGGCGCTCTCGGCCGCGACGACGCTGCCGATCGTGCTCGGCGGCGCGCCGGAGGAGATGACCGCGCTCGACTATCTGGCAAGCCGGCGCGTCAGGATCGCGCTGCAGGGCCACGCGCCATTCGCGGCCGCGACCCTGGCCGTCTACGAGACGCTGAAGGCGCTGCGCGAAGGCACCTCGCCGAAGAACCTGAAGGGCATCGCTTCGTCCGAACTGACCGGTCGCGTCATGCGCGAGGCGGAGACCAAGGCGCGCAGCGGCGAGTTCCTCGGTCTGAAGAAATGAGCGGCGTGATCCGCCACGTCACCATTAGCGGTCACGTCCAGGGCGTCGGATATCGCGCCTGGGTCGACGAGCAGGCAAACGCACGCGGCCTCGAAGGTTGGGTCCGCAATCGCCGCGACGGCAGCGTCGAGGCGGTGTTTGCCGGCCCCGACGACGGCGTCACTGACATGATTGCGGCATGCAACCGCGGTCCGTTCTCGGCGCGCGTCGCTGCCGTGCACGCCGCATCAGGCAACTCCGATCTTTTGAACCAGCGCCGGGCAGGGGAGCGGTTCTCGGTCCTGCCGACGGTCTGAAGCGCGTCGTTACGCGACCGCCGAGATCACCAGCGCCTGAATCCGGCCTTCGATCGCGCCGCTGCCGAAGCGGCGCGCGAGCGCCGATGCGGCGTGCTCGGTCGCAGCCTCAAGGCCGATACCGCCGCGCGCCTCGATCTCGCCGCGGAGCGGTGATCCCTGGCAAAAGCCGATCGCAGGATCATGCGGCGCATTCGCCCGGCTTTGCAGCCGGACGTCGTCGATCTCGATCTTGCTGAAGCCCGCGGCTGCAAGGTCGGCCCGGATCGGATCGGCCGCGTAGTGGCCATAAGGCGTGCGCGCCAGGAAGCGCGGCGGATCGGCCGGAAAGACCTCCGCCAATGCCTGGGTCACCACGTCGGCGAACTCGTTGTCTTCGATGCGACCCCATATGCTGAACAGGAAACGGCCGCCCGGCTTCAGCACACGGCGAGCCTCCGAATAACCCTTGGGCTTGTCGGGGAAGAACATCGCGCCGAATTGGCAGGCGACGACGTCGAAGCTCGCATTGTCGAACGGCAGGTTCAGTGCATCGGCCTGCCGCCAGGTGATTGCGGTCCCGCTCGGCATCTGTGACTTCGCTCGTTCGAGCATCGGTTCATTCAGGTCGGTCGCCACGATCCTGGTGTCGCGCCCGAGCGCGGACGACAGCGCGCGGGTGACGGCGCCGGTGCCGGTTGCCGTCTCAAGCAGGTCGCGCGGACCAAGAGCCTTGACGCGTTGCGCCAGATCGCGTGCGTAGGGTTCGAAAATCATCGGCACGAGGAACCGGTCGTAAAGCTCTGGAATGGACCCAACGAACTCCTTGTCGGACGCTGGCATGCGCAATCTCCATTGCGGCCGTGACGCGGGCGACCCGGTGCACGGCCCAAAAATCATCCACCCGGATCAGCTTGGACGAAGAGCTCGGGGCCACAAAGGAAAACTCCTCACCTGTGACGAACGGCATTTGCCGGGGCGTCGGATAGGTCAGGAGACCTGCCATGTCGCCCGCGTCTTCGTAGGGCCGCGCCACCAGCCTTGACTTCTGCTCCGAACGGTCTGATATTTCTGTTATGACAGAAATATCCGCCAAGAAAAAACTTCCTGCCGTCGTCGAGCGCTTCATCCTGCATTGGGGCGACATGGGCGACGAATGGGGCGTCAACCGCTCGGTCAGCCAGATCCACGGGCTGCTCTACCTCGCCGAAGCGCCGATGACGGCGGAGGACATCGCCGACACCCTCGGCATGGCGCGCTCCAACGTCTCCAACTCGATCAAGGAGCTGTTGTCCTGGGGATTGATCCGGCGGGTGCCGATCCTTGGCGACCGCCGCGACCACTTCGAGGCCGAGACCGACATCTGGGAGGTCGCGGCCAAGATCGCGGCGGGACGCAAGGAGCGCGAGATTGATCCCGCGCTCGCAGCGCTGCGCGCCTGCGTCTCCGACGCGGCCGACGATCCGGCGATCAGCCCGCTCGCGAGCAAGCGGCTCAAGGAGATGCTGACATTCACCGAGCTGGTCGACCGCTGGTACACGCAGATGCTGAACGTGCCGCGGCCGCGCCTGGTCGCGCTGATCAAGCTCGGCGAGAAAATCGTGAGTTTCCTGCCCACGGGCAGGGCCAAATAAAGGCGGCGGTGTAACGGGAGTGTGCGATGGCGTCAGCAAGGATATCCACCTTAAAGACAGCGCCGACTTCCGATACAAAGCTGCTTGACGACCATCGCTTCCGCGCCTTGCTGTCGGACGAGGATTGGGGCCGCCTGCCGGTTGCGATCTGGCGGCGCTTCTCGAAACGGTTCGAGGACGGCAACACCGTCGTCTATGTCGGCGAGGTCGAGGAGGCGGCGTGCAGCCGCATCGGCTGGTGGCTGGCGCAGGCAGCGCGGCTGATCGGCGGACCGTTCCCGACCGGCACCGAAACGCGCGTGCCGATGATCGTCACCGTTACCGAGGACGCCGCAAGCGGCGGCCAGGTCTGGACCCGCATCTGCGCGCGCCGCGACGGCTTCCCGCAGGTGATTCATTCCGCCAAGCGTTTTGCAGGATCGACCGGGCTCGAGGAGTATGTCGGCTTCGGCGTCAGCATGGCGCTGCGGATCGCGGTCGAGCACGAGGCGCTGGTGTTTCGCAGCGTCGGCTATTCGCTGCAGCTCGGCCCGTTTCGGATGCCGCTGCCCGAATGGCTCACGCCCGGCGATCTCACCGTAACCCATTCCGATCTCGGCTGCGGCGACTTCCGCTTCACGCTGGAGATCATCCACCCGCGTTTCGGTCGGCTGATCCGTCAGTCCGCTGTGTTCAGGGAGGCCACGCCATGACGCCGCTGCTTTGGACGCTTGTCGCCATCCAGATTGCGATGGGCGCATTCGATACGTTCTATCACCACGAATTCACCGAGCGGCTGGCCTGGCGTCCCTTGCAGCGCCACGAGCTCCAGCTGCACAGCGTGCGCAACATGCTCTATGCGCTGCTGTTCCTCGTGCTCGGCTGGCTGGAGGTGCACGGCATTCTTGCGATCGCCATCATGGCCGTGCTCGTCGTCGAGGTCGTCATCACCTTGATGGATTTCGTCGAGGAGGATCTGAGCCGAAAGCTGCCGCCGAGCGAGCGGATCAATCACACGCTGCTGGCGATCAATTACGGCGCCATCCTCGTGCTGCTGGTGCCGGTCCTGATCGGCTGGGCGATGCTGCCGACCGCCGTCGCGCCGGCCTATGCGGGTCCGTTAAGTCTGTTCGCGACGGCTGCGGCCTTCGGCGCCGCGCTGTTCGGCGCGCGCGACTTTGCCGCCGCCAGACGCCTCGGACGGATGGCCAGCGTGCCGGCCGCGACGCTGGTCGAGAAATTGCCGACGCGGCAGACCGTGCTCGTCACCGGCGCGACCGGCTTCATCGGCAGCCGCCTGGTCGCGAGCCTCACCGCATCCAGCCATCAGGTGATTGCGTTGATCCGCAATCCGGCAAAGGCCGACATGCTGATGCCGCCGGTGACGCTGATCACGAGCCTCGACCAATTGCCCGCCGACTCCGGGATCGACGCCATCGTCAATCTCGCGGGCGAGCCGATCGGCAACGGCCTGTGGACCGAGGCCAAGTGCCGCAAGATCATCGCCTCACGGATCGACATGACGTCTGACGTGATTAAGCTGATCGCGCGCCTCGAACGTAAGCCGTCGGTACTCGTGAGCGGCTCCGCGATCGGCTGGTACGGACTCTGGCAGGACCAGGTGCTGACGGAGTCGGCGAAATCCCACGCCTGCTTCAGTCACGAATTGTGCGAGGCCTGGGAGAATGCGGCGAAGCCGGCCGCGGATCACGGCGTGCGCGTGGCATATTTGCGGATCGGTCTCGTGGTCGGCACCGACGGCGGCTTCATCACGCGAATGCTGACGCCGTTCGAGTTCGGGCTCGGCGGCCCGCTCGGCTCGGGCAAGCAGTGGATGTCGTGGATCGAGCGCGACGACCTCGTGCGCCTGATCGCGCATGTGATTGCGAGACCTGAGCTGTCCGGTCCTGTCAACGCGACCGCGCCGATCCCGGTGACCAACACGAAATTCACCGAGGAGCTCGGACGCCGTCTGCACCGGCCGGCGATCTTCCGCGTGCCGGCGGCGCTGCTCCGCGCCGTTGGCGGCGACTTCGCCGACGAGCTCTTGCTCGGCGGCCAGCGCGTGCTGCCGAACAAGGCGCTGAGCAACGGCTTTGTGTTCCGGCACGAAACCTTGCGCAGCGCGTTCGATGCGATCTTGTGAGGAGGCCTGGATGTGCAGCACCTGTTCCCGTGCATTCGGAGGTTGGCTTGCGGGCTGTGGCGCCGCGACCGCGGTGAGTTCCGCCGTCGGTCAGACCATTCTGATGATGACGTCGCACGGCGATGTCGCGCGGCTGCTCTACGCATCCTCGTGATGCTGCTTCCGTCGGCCGCGGTCTTCATCATCACTTGTCTGCTCACAGCAATTCCCACTGCGATCGTCGTCTGGTTCACCGAGGAGTTCCATATCCGGGCCGTGGGATTCTTCGCCTGCGCAGGCGCCGCGATCGGCGCGTTGAGCATCACTGTCCTTCTACGATCTCCGGCTGTCTGGACATCCGGACTGGTTTGCCTGTTCGTCGTGGCCGGGTTTGTCGCCGGCCTGACCTACTGGTTCGTCATGTGCGAACTGGCGGCAGGCCAAGATTAGATGTGAACCGCTACGATGTTCAATCTACGCCGCAGACGCCACGCTCCGAAACGTCGCAGCCAGCGTCCTGAGTGCCGCGAGCTTGGCGGGATCGCCGACTTTCGAATGCAGCATCACCTTCGACGTGCCGAGCCGCGGTAGCCTGTGGGCAGGGCCGATATCGACCAGGCCCGGCGGCGCGATGCGGCGGACCAGGGGCGCAACGGCAAGCCCTGCAAGCGCGGCCGCCACCACCGCGGTGACGCCGCCGCCGACGAAGCTTTCGGTCCAGGCGATAGCGGCCTTGTCGAGCGCGCGCACGGCGAGGGCGCGCACGCCGCAGGGCGGCGCCAGCGTTGCCAGCGGCAGCGCATCGCCGCGCGGCCAGACGAAGCGTTTGGCGGCGAACCAGCCGAATTCGTCCTCGGTCAGCTTCTCGCCGCCGCGCCGGCTGCCTTCCTGGCGCACGATCACGGCGTCAAGCTCGCCAGCATCGTAGGTATCGAGCATTTCGCGGGAGAAGCCGATGGTCACGGAGAGGGCAAGCTGGGAGGCCGTCGCGTGCAACCGCTCCAGCAGCGGCACCAGCTCCGGGCCCGCGGCGTGATCGCTGATCCCGAGCGTGAGCTGCTGGCGCGCCGGTGTCTCGCCGGCCAGCGCGCGATCATGCACCTCGATCAGCGCGCGGGCGTGCTGCAGGAACGCCACGCCGTCGGCGGTCAGCCGCACCGCGCGCGGCGAGCGCTCGACCAGCCGCTTGCCCAGCACCGTTTCGAGCCGCTGCAACTTCATGCTGATCGCCGCTTGCGTGGTGCCAAGCGCCTCGGCGGCGCGGGTGAAGCCTTGAAGCTCGGCGACGAGGAGGAAGGCCTGCACGGTGTCGATATCGAGCGTGGTTGTCATGATCAATGATCGTTATCATTGCTATCTAAATAGATAAGATACCAAGATGATGCGCGAAGGTCTAGCTAGAGGAGGCGCGATTGACCCGCGCCAACCGGATTCAAGGAGACCGATCATGCCGCTCATCACCGTCACCTACGCGACCTCGCGCGAGAGGCCGTCGCTGAAGTCCGACATCGCCGCCGCCGTGTCGGACCTGACCGCACGGATTCTGCACAAAGATCCCAAGGTCACTGCGATCATTGTGAAGTGCGCCGATGCCGCCGACTGGTTCGCGGGCGGCAAGCCGCTCGCCGAGCACGGGCTCGCGAGCTACTGGCTCGACATCCACGTCACCGAGGGCACCAACACCAAGGACGAGAAGGCGGTCTATCTCGCGGCGCTGTTCAAGCGGATGGGGGAATTGCTCGGGCCGCTGCACACCGAGAGCTACGCCCATGTCGACGAGGTGAAGGGCGACGCCTATGGTTTCGGCGGCCTCACCCAGGAGCGCCGCTACATCGCCGGCAAGCTCGAGGTAGCGCCGCAGAAGGCGGCGTGAAGCCTATGACGTCGCTTCCGGCAGGCGCGCTGCGGTGTCGCCGAACACCTCGGAAAAGGCCTGCCGGAGTGCGATGTCGACATCGGCCATCGTGACCGGCAGCCCGAGATCGACCAGTGAGGTGACGCCGTAGCGCGGATCGACCACGCCGCAGGGCACGATGGCCTGGAAGTGGGAGAGGTCGGGCTCGACATTGATCGCGATGCCGTGGAACGAGACCCAGCGGCGCAGCCGCACGCCGATCGCGGCGATCTTGTCCTCATGGCCCTCGCCCTTGTCCGGGCGCCGCACCCAGACCCCGACGCGGTCCTCGCGGCGCTCGCCGCGGACGTTGAAGGCGGCCAGCGTGCGGATGATCCATTCTTCCAGCGAAGCGACATAGGCGCGCACATCGGGCCGGCGCCGCTTGAGGTCGAGCATCACATAGGCGACGCGCTGGCCCGGGCCATGATAGGTGACCTGGCCGCCGCGGCCGCTCTGGAAGGTCGGAAAGCGCGGCGCGAGCAAATCGTCGGCCTTGCCACTGGTGCCGGAGGTATAGAGCGGCGGGTGCTCCAGCAGCCATACCAGTTCGGGGGCCGAGCCCGCCGCTATCTTCGCCACCCGGTCGTCCATGGCGGCGAGCGAATCGGGGTAGGGCACCGCGCGGTCCGAAATCCGCCATTCGACCGCGCGGTCGCCCGAAGGGCGCGCAAAGGTCGTCAAATCGAGGCTCTGGCGGTCGTTAACCATTAGCTAACCCTAACGTGGTCAGGTGAACCCACAATCTAGTTCCAGTTCGGCGGTTCAGAAGTGCCCACCCTCGATAAAGTCAGCGTTGATCTCATGGTGGTCCTTGGCACCACCACGATGCCGATTCACCAGGTCATGCGCCTATCCCGCGGCGCCATCATCGAACTGGATGCCACGGAGGCCGACGAGGTCAAGATCCTCGCCAACAACCTGCCGGTGGCCAGCGGGGTGGTCCTGGTCGACCGCAACCGGATTGCGGTCGAGGTCAAGCAAATGCTGCCGAAATCTCCCGGCGTTCGCAGTTAATTCCCGCATTAATCGCCTTGTCCCTGCATCCGTGATTTGTTACATGGCCCCGTCGATCCGGCGGTGCCTTCGGGGTTCCATCCGGTATCCCAAGCGCTCGTGGCGGAATTGGTAGACGCGCTGCCTTGAGGTGGCAGTGGGTAACACCGTGGGGGTTCGAGTCCCTCCGAGCGCACCATAAACCCACATTTCATATTGAAGTTATTGAACTTTTTTCCGGATGTTACCCGGGAATGTTACCACTCCGTTCCTGCCCTTCGTTCGCGTGCTGTTCGCCCGTGGCACCGCCAGCCAGTCGTCGAGTGATTGGCTTTGGTCGAACGTCACGATCTTCTCCATTCCACTGATGCCAAGCCGCTCTCGATTCGCCTGCGCGATGTAGTGCGCGGGCATTTTCGGGTCGGTCCAGCCGAACATGGCCATCATCTGGCTCTCGGTGCAGTCGGCATAGGCAGCCACTTCGGCCCGGGCCTTGCGGACGCCGTGGCAGCTCTTTTTCGGCTCGTTGACGCCGGCCAGGACCGCATACTTCTTGAACTTGGCCGCCCACGCCTTCTTGTTCATGGGCTGGATGCGACCGCGCACGACCTTGCCGGTGAATACCTCAGCACCGATGATATTCGATGCGCGGGCCGCCTTCAGGCTCGCAGCGAACTCCGGGTGGACAGGCACGGTGACGGTCGTATTGCCCCGACTTTTCTCGGTGGCGATCTGCACAGCCATTTTCCGCACGATCTGCCGCAAGTGGGGTGGCCCGAAACGGTGGGCATCTCCAAGGCGCAGGAACGTGTAGTGCAGGATGTCGAACATCAGACGGGCTTCGGTACCCAACGGCCACTTTGCCCGATACCGGGCCATGTCATCCTCGGTCCAGGGCGCAAAGCCACCGGACTCGCGGCTCGCTTTCGCTTTGCCGGATTTCAGCCCAATGGTTGGGTCGTCGTCTTCGTCGAGATGGTTCTCGTCGATCATCCAGCGGATCATGCCGCGCACTGCCGACAGCAAGTTGCCCGCCTGTGATGGCGTGCGCGCTTTCATCTCCGCCTTGATTACCTTGCGAGTCAGCACCGCGAACGGCTTCTCGCCATTCTCGGGGAGCAGGGACTCGATAAGACCGGTACGCTGGAGCCGGGTCGACTCTGCCAAGCCCAGATGACCGACGCTGAGATCGCCGAACCAGTGATCGCTTCGCTTATAGCCGTTCCAGTACCAGCGGAGCGTACCGGGGGCAGCCGGCGTACCGGGCAAAGCAGGGCGAGGCTCATTACGCTGTTTTTGTGCGTTGATGTAGTCGGCCGCATTGCCATACAGGGCGATCTGAGCGGCGATCGCTGTATCAACTTCGGTATCAAACGCTGCCGTGCCGAACTCGGTCCTGATCCGGATTTTCGGAAGCCTGTTGCGTAGTTGCACATAATGTCGCACCTGCCCGCGCTGGCTGATGTCTACGTACAAATAGCGCCGTTCCGGCTGTTCTTGTTTGATGGTCGCTTTGACGCGACGCATACGCATCACTCCCCCGAGCGCCACAACAGCTGCTTGATAGGCTGAATCGAACTCTGACGTCCCGTACTCCTCGCTGATCCCGATCCTGCGACCTTTGCGGCTAACCTTCACGTACCAGCGCAGCGAGCCCGACTCGGAATAGTTAAAGTAGAGATACATTCGGCGATCCCCGGGGGCGCGGGGATCGTCTTTCTCTGTTCCAAGCATTGGCTCTCTCCATGGAGCAACGCTTGGAGTCTAACGATGCGGTGACTCCGCATCAATTGCATAAGGAGCGTTTCAGCCGCCTTCGGAACGTTTCAGATAGCGCTGAAGCGCGTCGGACGGTACCCAGGCCTCGGCGGCATCGGCAATTGGTATGGAGGTCGGAGAGAGCACTATTTGAATAGTACCTTCGCCGTCGATAGTAACCGCGCTGGCGCCGGCAGCCTTCGCGGCTCGGATGGCGCGAGATATGTCTGCTTGTGTGAGCTTGGCAGGGCGTCGGGGCATGCTTTCTTGATAGTGGTTGCGAGAGGGGCGACCGGCGAAATGAGCTAAAATTCTCAATCCCGCGATCTTCTCGAAAGGTTTTGCATCGCTCGTTGGAACGGCGGAAGGCCATTATCCGCGCATGGAATAATCGGCTAGGCCCGCGTAGCAATCGGCGGTGCCGTGACCGGAAGGCCAGTGATCATCTCGACGATTTGTCCGAGGCGCAAAATGTCAGGACTTGTGCGGACGTGCCACGAAATACCGAATGCCAGTAACGCATGCTAAGGGGCAGAATTAACCTTTAGGGCTTTTGAGGCGAACGCCTTCTCCCTTTTGGTCCGCAGTAATAAACTCGACACCCGCTTTCTTAAGCGCGACCTCTATCGCATTTATTGTGCTCGCTCGGGGATCCGAGCTTCCCCTTTCGATCCTGGCGACCGCGTTGAGGGCGACTATCGCCCTGTCGGCCAATTCCTGCTGCGTCCAGCCCAAGAGGGCACGTGCTGCCCGAATCTGTCGCGCGGTGATCATACTGACCACCATCGCTAGCTCTAGCAAATTCGCCAGCAATAGGCTATAATTATTCTTATTTAGGTCTATTTTCGACCTAATAAGACTTGTTGCATTCTTTCCGATGTTGTCCGCGGAGGAGACTTGCCTCGGATTTTTCCCGCGAGAGTGGAGCAGGTCGACGTATCAACGGGGCTCACGCGCCAAACCTTTCGAGGGAGGGCGCGCGATTGAAGTTACTTAAATGTTGGAGGTCAACAAATGTCGTTCGAATTAGAGCCAACGGTAGCCGATCTTGCTCCAAGCGCATCGCAACTCACCCGGTATGATCACGCGCATACGATCACGTATCTGCGCTTGCTCGATGCAGATAACCAAGGAGCCGACTGGCAAGACATTGCCCGAGTTGTCCTGAAAATTGATCCAAGTCACGAACCCGCGCGTGCACACCGAACGTTCACGACCCATCTCGCGCGAGCCAAGTGGATGACCGCATGCGGTTATCGTCATGTTCTTCGCCGAGATCTACCCGATGGGGATTCCTGAGGCAGATCGTGGCTCACATCAAGGTAATTCGCTCGAGCCCACCGTCAGGCAACGAAGTAACAGTCGCGGCTTGCTTCAAGACTTTTGAATTTGAACGCGCAACATCGTGTGGAGATAACGCATTTTTCTTATCCTCCTGAGACCATTCAGAGATTTTGTTGTGGTTCGGGCGGCTCGGGGCACTAAATAGCAGCAAAATGCACCGAGTGGCATCGATAACGTGCGGATAGCAACGCCAAGGACAACCCGCCATTCTTGGATGCTTTGGCGAAGTGCCGAGACATCGCCGTGCGGGAAGGTTGGTGTTACCAGCGTGTCCAGGCAATCATCGTGGCGATTGACCAGTATGCCGAGGCGGCCACGGTTAGGCGAGTGCAAGAGGGTTTTGCTGCGGCCGCACGAAGGAGGCTCGGCCCTCTTGCACGCGCCAAGGGCAGCCTCCTTTAGTCGTAGTCGTCCAGCATCTGCTGGCGCTCATCTTCCCAATGGTCGTCCTGTTCGTTGACCTCGGGTTTTTCTTCACTCTTCACGTGGATGGTGAAGGCGGCTTCAAGTTCGATGTAGATAGTGAAATCCTTAATGCGCACAAACATGCGAGGCTCCGCTTGAGCCCAGCTAATAGATGGATGTGCCTTGGCGATATTGCCGAGGAACGACCATCTGGCAAAGCCAGGCTGGTAGGTTCCTCGCGCCGTGCCTTTTGCGACGAGTGGGGTGGGGCGGTTGGCTCGGATTAGACGCAGTCGCCGAAGCGAGAGGTGACCACAAAACCACCCATTCCTGAGGCACGAAGGTCTGGGAAGGCGAATGTGGAACTGGCCAACCTCCCCCTTAAATAGATACCAGATGCAAGCGTGCAAGGTGCATTTTAAAAGAAACCGGCCTTGTTAGGCTGGGATATTCTCGAAGATGGGTGTCATGATTTGAGGGCTGAATGGCAGCAACCGAGGGCAGAAGCTCGCCACGCGGAAGTCCATCTCCTCGTAGAGACGCGCCCAGAGGTGGCGGCACATCTCGATCTGCTCCGGGCTCGGGGTGAGCCGTTCGACCTGCACAAGCACCGGGCTGTCGGGGTGAAGACGATGCCGGTGGAGTTTGGTGGAGCCGTCATCGAAGATGAGCACGGCGCCTGACCAGATGTGCTCCGACATCTCGAACTTAATGCTGTACGTCATCTACACTTCTCCCGTTGGGCTTCTTGCGATACGTCACCGAGAGGTAGTTTCCGGCCGGCACGTAGGCGATTGGCTCGTAACCCTCGCACTCCAAGTGAAAGGGCAGGACGTCGTGGTAGGCTTGGCCGCACTTGGCGCATTGCTTCATGTGCTTCTCCATACGTGCGCCCACCCGTTGCGGGTAGAAGCGCAACGGGGCTCAAGGGTGCAGGTAGTTTCAGCGGAAGAGGTCGAGCGAAGGTGGGGCGACGATGCCGTTGTCCGACTTGAACTTGGCGGTCGTCATGTCCTCGGAGGCCCAAGGGAAATGCAGGGTCTCACAGGTCGGCAGGGTGAGTTGTGAGGCTCGGGCCGTTCGGTGGTCCACTGCATTAACTGGTGGCCCCAATCGCACTTGAACCAATGGCGATGCATGTTCGCCATCAGTCGGGCTCTATCTGTTCGTCAGCGTGGTAATTGCCGTCGGTCCGAACCTCGGGCCGATACCTGGACAGCTTCTCGTCCTCGCACTTGGGACAAACCCTCGCGAGAGGAATACCGCGGGCGTCATTTGCCCAACGGGAAGAGAGACCAGACCGACACGGGCATGGCCTTATGTCGTCGATCGCCATAGGCGTCTCCGTATAAGATTTTACCACCGTGACATTGCAAGTCATCAGGTTACGGCGAGCTTCCAAAGCCCATCACACGCCGATATCTCTCGTCGCTGCCCTTGAGAGGTTCGCCACGATGGTGAAAAGGTTGAGATTTGAGGTGTGTGGAGAGCTTGCCGCAACTTCTGGCTTTTGGGAATCGGCTATGCGAAAAAAGTCGCAGTGGCAGGGGGATTCGATGGCAGATAGAAAACCTTGGTTCACAAATCGCGGTCAAATCATGCAGACGGGATCCGCCGTTTGTAGCGCGATTTGCGCAGTGATAGGCGTTCTTATCGCGCTCTACATAAATCTGCCAAATGTGTTTCAGGCGAGCATTGATAGCGGCCGGATAATACTGTCGATCTTAGCCATTCCAGCGTTTCTGGTCGGCGGTTTCAATATCGCGTTCCACTTCATGGCACCCATCATGGACAGGATGGCCCAACGGATGTTCGAGCAGCGGTTTCCAGAATTTCGCTCTCCGCCGGAGCCGGCCACGACTAAAGAAATTGAGGAACGCAAGGATAGAGTACCGATCGATTTTAAAGCTGCATTGCCGCCCAAGTCTGAAAGCTCAGTGCTAGATATCAAAGTCAAGGTTGGTAGCTACTGGGAAACTTCGTCCGGTCTGGACCGGCTCAGAATTACGATTCTCGGAATCCAAGGTGAGCCGGGAAAACTGGTAGCCGAACTGGTCGTCACGACGGGCGGCAGCGTCTTTCACCCCGGCACTCTCGTAAAAGAGGTAAGCGTAAATCGCTTCCTCGTGCCAGAGTCTCGCTCGGGGTTTCAATCCGAAGAACGCTGCGTCTACCAATTCAGCTTTTCCGAGAACCATATTCATTTCCGCGCTGCCCGGGTCGATGGAATCGACCTCCACAACCAAGAGGTCTCGGTCAATGTTGCGCTGTCACGTACAATGAGCGTGCCCGCGCTTTGAGCAAATCCTGTTGACGACTGCTTCGACGTGACTCAGGCTGCGTTCAAGGGGCCGCATTCCAGTCGGTGCGGCTCCGGCGAACTAACGACTGGCGCAAAACAATGAAAGACTGAAGACGTGAGGGCCGCACCGGCACATAGGACGGCATGGCCAATTCTCTCGCGCTGCTTTCTGAGGGCCTTATCGACCTCGTGCTGGATGATGTGTTCAAGCCATGGATCGGTTTTCATGGGCGGCTCCATCTTCGCCGCCGATGGAATCTGCTTCGCGACTCGTCTTCAACTCGACGGCCAACTGAAGTCGATCTTGTCCGCCCAGGAGCCGCGGATGAGGTCGTAGTGGCTCGCACCTTTCTTGAACCTCAGCGTCGGCTGGCTTCTGACGCTGATGTACTCGACCTTGTAATAGATGCTGTTCAAGTCATGCGTGAAGAACTGGTTGAACTTCTCCGCGTTGGTCCGGGTGTAGAACAGGGCAAGGTCCTGAAGCCTGTCTTTAAACCTTACGATCTTGGCCTCGGCATCCCGGAGAATGACCACAGCGGCGTGACGCTGCTTCTCAGACATCCCAACGATGAAGTTCAAGGCATCCTGTCCGTAGGAGTCTGAAGCCACGGAGACCAGCGATCGGTGGATGTCCTCAAGCTCCTTGGTCGGGTTGTAGTCGCGATGGACCGCGATGTGCCCGGAGAAGGTCCCGAAGGTGTGGTCTCGGCTTTCGATGCCGTCTTTGCCACGCCCCTTAAAGCCTGCAGGACCGTAGTAGTCGTCGTTCTCCTGCGACTCGTCCCTGATGATCTCGGTCAGCGTGAGCTGGCCGCCGTGATGCTGCTTCATCTTGCGAAGCTGCTCGTGGACCTGGGGCAGCGTGTTGCGGATTTTCCGGTAGGCCCTGACGGCCTCGAACGCGACCGGCTTCAGGCTCTCGACGATCACAAGCTTCGGTCCAACCAGCGGGAGCGCTTCGAGAAGATAGCTCTCCTCGCTGTCCCGCTTCTCGCGCCACTTCCGCTCCTTCTCGGCCTCGGCCAGTACGTCGTCGTTGGCACAGCAATTGCCGATGAAGGCGCAGAACTGAAGGTCGGGAAACCAGACCAGCGAGCCGGTCAGGAAGCGGTTCGGCGTGCACATCGGGCAGGGGCAGTTGTCGCCCTCCGGCCGCTTGGTGCCGTCTACCGTGATAAGGTGCTTCAGCACCCGGAACCGGGCATTCTTGGGGATCTGGTTTCGGTACAGGGATTCAATCAGCTCCGGTTGGGCGGTCTGCTTGATCCGCTCCACCGTCTCGTCGATCCAGATGCCCGTCGGCCGGTCCGCGAAGGGCCGCCAGGGAAGCTCCGGTTTTGAACTATCTACGCCACGCGACTTACGGTCGCCCTTGGTCATAAATGCCCCTATGAGAACGAACCCAGAAGACTCTTTTTGTTCTTGATCTCAGTCCGCTAGGCCTGCGAATCAGATGCCTATAATTAGTATTGGAACAAGAGGGGGACCGCAAGATTTTGCGCCTACCTACCCCCGGTAGTCCCGATTATCCACACGCATCAAGCCACGTGTAGGGGTTCAACGTGGACAGCCTCCTTCCACCTCACCAGCTATGAGTTGCGGGTCGAGGTCACGCGGGAGGGCTGAATGTGGAGGAGTGCTACCCCCTCGATGCGAGGGACGCGCCGCAGGGAGGTCATAATCTCGAAGGCCTGCGCAAAGGACATCGCAGCAGCGAAGGCGGAGGGAAAATCGGCCAACGATATCTACAAAATTGAGGAGTCTGAGCACCACGGGCTACGGTTCGTTGGTGATGAGATGGACATAGCCGAGCCGCGACATCTGTGCCGCAAGGCCGCGCACCACCGGTCACCCATCCCTCAAGATGAGGACGACTGGGAGGATTCTACCATTTTCGGAACGCGGCATCTGTCGCGGACAGGTGCAGCTTATTCTCATCAGGCTGCATCTGCCTTTGATAAAGGCGTTGTGCGTTCTCCAAGTCCCTCGCTTCCTCTTAGACTAAAGCCGCAATCGCACGCACATTCTTCGTGGTCGCTCGGATGATGCCGTTCATCTGAGTGAGAAGCCCTTCCGCGCGGGCTTCCAAGCCCTTTGCTTCCAGCGTTTCCAACACGGCAACACCAGCGATAAGTTAGCCGATGACGACATGGAGCATGCCGGCGCCAGTCAGCGTTCCTTTCAGCCCATCGAGTGGAAGCCAGTTGACACGCCGGTAAGATTGGTACGGTCGCTCCAGAATACGTGACCCTTCGCGCCAATCAGTTTGAAGGTGATGGTGTCAGCGGTGACCGGAGCCGGGCGTTGTTTCCAGCGAATTGATAAATGAATTGAGACATATTGATTTATTTCTTTCCTTGAATACCTGAATCGTGCCCCCGGAAAGTTGTATATCGCAACGATAATCGCAAAAATAAATAGGACGCTGCGCAAATCGTGTTCAAGGAAAGTACGCAAGCGTCCCGCGCCACAATCTCACAGGCGTAGACTCACTGGCAATAGGGCTTTAAGCCGTACTGACCTTAAAGGAGTCATCGATGGCAAAGAAAGCGAAGCGAGCGTCCAAGCGCCCAGAAACCCATCTGGTCGAGAACTTCAAGAAGCTCGAGGTGTCATCGCAGGCTGTGTTATTGCTGGAGCTAGGAAAGCTCTACGAGAAGGCCAAGACAACCAGGCTGGGATTGCTCAAGGCAGAGATGGACGAGATTACCGGCTCGAAGAAGAAGGGCGTGAAGAAAACACGGGTGAAGCCCGCTGCGAAGTATCGCAGCAAGAAGGACAAGAAGCTCACCTGGTCGGGCCGGGGCTCCACGCCTCGGTGGATGAAAGAAGAGATGAAGGCTTTAAAGCTGAAGCCGGATGCCTTCCTATTGAAAAATCCGAAGTGAACTTACTGCTGCACCAAGTTCTTGAGTTCTGGGAGCTGGAATTCGGCGTGCTCGTCGAAGAGCCAAACAAAGGAGTTGGTGAGAGAGGAAGCTTCTCGGTTTGGCCAGTCTGGCTGGAATGTACAGTCTTGGACCGAGGAAACCGAGCACTACCGCTTCAGAAACGGCGACGAAGCCACGATATTCACGGCTTCAATTGCGTTCGTCGTCAGGAACGTTCGTCAGTTTTGACCTCTAACGCCCTTTCCATCCTCATTGAACGGCAGCTCGCAAAGCCTAGGCTGCCTTCATGGAGGTGGCCATGTCGAAGGTCGTTACCGATTTCAAATCGCTCTCGCTGGCGCGACAGCATGAGGCGTTCCCCTTATTACAGCACACCGGCCTACAACCAGGCCAAGGAAGCGCGGCGGGTTGAGTTAGAGACGGAATCCGCCAGCTCGGCGAGGCGGCGAGGAAGACTGTGAAGGTCAAGTACCGGAGCCCTTCGGAGGAAATGTCCTCGATGTTCGCCGTAATGAACGTCTAAAGTCGACAGCCTCTGCGCCGAGCGGGATCGGATGAAGGCCGCGCTGCCGAAGCTGAAGGGCAAGGTGCTGGGAGATCGTTCCTGGTGACGCAACGACCGCAATGGTTCAACGACTGGGATGACCCGCCGCCTTTCATCAAGGCGCTGGCGGAGGTGCGGGCCCTCTCCCCGAAGGAGGGCTGGTGCTTCTTCCACGTCCAGGCAATTCAGGTCGCCATCGACCAATATGCTGAGGCCGCGCTGGGTAACCGCGGGTTCTTTCTCAACAAGCCGTACAGCATCGGACCGATTAGGAAGAATGACGTCCCGGCTTGACCGCCTGGCGTGATCGACCCGGGATCTCCTGAACATCCTTGCCAAGCTGAACGAAAAGAAAGTTGGCTTTCGATCACTGGGCGACCAGTGGGCTGATACGACAACCCTCATGGACGTTTGATGCTGACGCCGCTGGGAGGAATCGCCGAGTTTGAACGAGGGCTGAGACGCATCAGGACGAGCAAGGGAAGGGCTAGAGCCGTTGCCAATGGGATGAGGCTCGGACGGCACACAAAATGACTTTAAACGAGCGCCTTGAGGCTACGAGGCGGAAGAGCAATGGAGAGCAGCTGGGAAATATCGCACGTGCCTACAACGTCAGCGAAGCGACCATCTCAAGATTGACGGTGGCGTGAATCGGCTCACGATTCAACATGCAAACAATTCAGGCTGTGAAGCGAGGTGGTCGGCGCGTCGGCGCCGGCCGACCTAAAGGCAATGGCCGCTACGGTGAGCCAATTCTGTCGGTGAGGGTGCCTGTGAGCCTGGTAGACGAAGTGCACCATATTGTTGAGACCGGCGGTCGTGCTCGTCCGATGTACGATATGCAATCCTTCAACCGCCAAGTCCGAAATATGCCAGAACATATTTCGTAGCCAACGACTTGGCGGCCTCAAACCCCACTTTGAGCGTACCCTTCCCCAGCGATACCGGAAGTTCCTTCAGCCACTCGGAGGTCTTCTGGCCGATCGTAGTTGCACCAGCTTTAGCGTCGGCCTGAACCGCTTTGCTCAGGCTTTTAACGTCAGTGGGATGGAGACCAAGTTCCTCCATAGCCTTCAAAAGACTTGGCAGATCATTCTGAACGACTGAAATATTCTGCACCTGGCTAAAATTTTCAGCGGTAGCGGCGACGACAACGTTTCCGCCATAGATGTGGTTGACGACGGATTGGTCAACGCTGGCCTTTGGAAGCTTCGTGGCATCTGTCATTTCGTCACCTAGTTCCTCTTTCAGACCTAATGCGAGCTGCAAGATACGAGTTCTTACATTGTCCAGTACAGAAACGAAAATCGTGCCTGGAACCTGTTGAGACGCTCGAATAAGCGTCCAGCCTTGCGCGAACTTATCCGCGTAAAGGGCAACAAGTTCAGCCGGCCATGGCATGCGAGCGCTGTTAGGCTTACCCTCGGCGTCTTTGCCAATATCGTAAGCTGCTATCGGCTGCATCAGCGGTGCTGTTTCAGCCCAATGGCGATGTTCTTCACTGAGGACTGTAGCTGCCAAGGGCTGGTTGTTTATCGTTTGGCCGCCGCGTGTCATGAACGTGCCGGTGGCATGGACGCCAACCTTGCGATACTCGGGTAGCGCTTCCTCTCCCGGATAACCATTAAGCTCGTACTCAACCCAGGCTTTCAGCTTCGCATTCTTGAGCTGGTGAGCAAGCAGGAGGCATTTACGCAGTAGGCTGGGAAGGGGGATTTTGTCGTCCACCGCTCCCTCTATGATTTCGTCCAACAACTGCATCGGGCTGTACCTGTTAGAGCAAATGCCGAACGCATTCTAGCATTTCCCGTTGCGTGCTGTGCTTCGCTTCAAACGAGCGCGTGACGTTATGCACAGCCTCACCGAAGGGGCCTTGCCTATGATGGTACGGACATGGCGGGATTGTTTCATAGTTTGAAGCTTTGCGGCCCAAAGTCCCGTTCGAGATGTGGTGGATTTCCACTGGAGCTTCGCATCGGCTCACCCCGAAACGGTCTGGAAGAGGACAAATGCAGCCAAGCGCGGCGACCTTTGATAGGCGCTCTCGTTCGACCTTAGTCACCAACCTTGCTTTTCTTACGCCTTTTCTCGACCAGCCTCTTATGAAAGGCCCGTAGCGCGAAAGCCGTGGCCTGAGCGTTGGTTGGCAGGTTGAGCAGGGTGTGGAGATCCGTCAGGATAACTCGGATGTCGATGTACATCGCCTCAGTGAGCAGCAGCTGAATTTGCTAAGGACGTTCGCGGCTCATTGGGGCTGCGATCTTCTCATTCATCACCTAGAGGCAGCCCTTCACCATCCAAAGCTCTGTCTTATTGAGCGAGGCGGTGTTGTGCTTCATGTTCGCTGCCTTGGAGTTCGTCGATGGTTTGGCAGGCAAATATTTCGGAGCAGCGATCTTCCACTGTGACCGTTGCTGATTTGCCATCATCGTCGTAGGTGAGGGTGGAACCATAGGCCTGCGGGTCGTTGGCCGTTGCGACCGGCACGTCGATCGTGCTGCTGATGTATTCCCCAGATTTGTGCAAGAGAACTGTTTCGAGCGACACCCCCGCGACCGTTGGCAGTGGTCGTCTGGACGATTGAGAAGTCGTGCGCCGCCAAGATTGGCAAGATTGTCGTCATCACCGTTGTCAGTGAGGCATCTTTGCCACGAGCCCCAGCGGTGTCGTTCTGGATGGGTTTTAAGGCCGCCTGCAGTTTGATGAGCGCGGCCGGTATGAAACTTACAATGACTATCTCAGCCGGCGTGATGACGGGTGGTACCGTGTCGTCTCCAACTTCATGTTTCTGGGGCTGGTCTATTTCACGCTGAACCTTCTGGAGAAGTACGAGCAGCGCGACGGTCGCGATCCTGATCGTGGTCTATGCGGCGATGCACGCCTTTTCCGGCCTGCGCTCGTTCTATTTCTTCCAGCGCATCGAGCGCCTGGAGGGTGAGACGAGGCGGCTCGCCGCGGCGGCCGGCGAGGGGCCCAATGCTGTCGCCTCGCGCAGGCAGATCGTCGCCGATGTCACTGTGCTCAGGCATGCCGGCGAGATCAAACCTATATCGACATCTTCTTCCTGGCGCTGGTGATTCTGCTCTGCGTCGCCAAGATCGTGGCCAGCTAGTGTCCCGAGTCACAAGTTCGCAATCATAGATTCGCAGTAGATTCGCGTCGCTGTGCCAAGGATGGAGGCAAA
>NZ_JAQOSR010000102.1:0-32759 GCF_046718885.1 Bradyrhizobium sp. UFLA01-814
CACCGACAGATCGATATTGGGATTGAGCGAGACCGCGGCGAGGTAACTGCCGAGGCCTTCGCGCATCGCATCGAAGGTCATCGCGCCGAGCACGCGGGCCGGACGCCCGCTGACGGCGAGATCGCTCCAGCCGCCGCCGATGAAGTCGACCGGATAGTCGGCGAGCACCGCGCCCACCTCGCGGGTACGCACGCCTCGTGTGTAGTTGTCGAGCCGGGTCAGGATCACGTTGAACAGGTCGCCGCCGGGCCTCAGATAGACCAGATGCTGCTCGGCGACGTCGACGATGATCTTCGGAAATGCGCCGCAGGTCTTGCCGCGCGCCTCGGCGATCGCGTCGAACAGCAGCGCGAACAGCTTTGGCGGCATCGTCTTGCGCCAGCCGCGCTCGAGCGCCACCGGATTCCAGCCGGACTTGGCGAAGATCAGCCGGCCGTTCCGCTTCTCGGGCGGCAGGCCGCTGAAGAAGCCGGGATCGGGAATGCCCATATGGGTCGCGAACACAGCGCCATTGGCCCCCAGGTGATCGCGGTTGAATGCGGCGTGGTCCGGAAACACGTAGCCATGCGCGGTGTAGCGGCTCTCGAGTCCGTGGCGCCGGGCGAAATAGCAGGGATGATCGCAGAACCAGGTGAAGACGGGGATCTGGGCGACGTCCCAGAACAATCTGCCGTCCTTGGTGTGGATATCGAGCCCGATGCCGGAGAAGCCGAGCGCCATGGTCTCGGCGCGCCGCGGCAGCAGGGCGTTGAGCCGGGCCGAGAAATCCGGCGCCAGCAGATCGAGCATCTTGACCTCGTGCCCGAGCCGGTCGAGCTCGGCGGCCGCCATCGCCAGGATGCCGCGCAGCGAATCATAGGTGGTGTTGCTGGAGTACAGGACGCAGATCACGGACATGGGACCTCCGCGCTTGATGGGGTTGCTGCTCGCGCGGGCATTTCCGTCGCCTTGCATGCTGTCAGTTGAACGGCCGAGCCGGCCGTTCCGGGCTCGGAATTATCCTGATGGGCGGATTTATTTCGCCCGAAACGGCCGTGCCGTCACGTTGAAGCTCCGTCGGGCGCCGTCGCGATCCGACATGAGGGGCGAGAGCGCATGCAGCTAGATGGCTTCGACGTCGTCGTGGTGGGGGCCGGCTTCTTCGGCGCTGTGATCGCCGAGCAGGTGGCGAGCAGGCTCGGCCGCTCCGTCTGCGTGCTCGACCGCCGTCCGCATATCGGCGGCAACGCCTATTCAGAGCTCGATCCCGACAGCGGCGTCGAGGTGCATCGCTACGGCACGCATATCTTCCACACCAATTCCGAGACCGTCTGGCGTTATCTGCACCGCTTCACCGAGTTCACCGGCTACCGTCACCGCGTCTTCACGGTGGCGAACGGCCGCGTCTATTCGATGCCGATCAACCTTGCGACCGTGTGCGCCGCGTTCGGGCGCGCCATGACGCCGGACGAGGCCCGTGCCGTGATCGCGGCGGAGGCGGCCGCGCACGGCGCCGCGGGGACCGGCAATCTCGAGGACAAGGCAATCGCGTCGGTCGGCCGCACGCTCTACGATCTCTTGATCCGCGGCTATACGCAGAAGCAGTGGCAGACCGATCCGCGCGAGCTTTCGGCCGACATCATCGGCCGCCTGCCGGTCCGCTTCACCTTCGACGATCGCTACTTCGCCGACCGCTATGAGGGCATGCCGCTCGACGGCTACACCGCGATATTCCGCCGGATGCTCGATCATCCCGCGATCGACGTCCGGCTCGGCGTCGACTATTTCGACGTCGGCGATCGCATCAATCCGCGGCAGCTCGTGGTCTATACCGGCCCGATCGACCGCTTCTTCGGCTATGCCTGCGGCCATCTCGGCTGGCGTACCGTCGACTTCGCGCGCGAGGTGCACGACGTCGCCGACTACCAGGGCGCCGCGGTCATCAACTATGCCGACGCCGAGGTGCCGTTCACCCGCGTCCACGAGTTCAGGCATCTGCATCCGGAGCGCGCGCATGCGCAAGGCCGGACGACGATCTATCGCGAATATTCCCGCTTCGCGGGCCGCAGCGACGAGCCGTATTATCCGATCAACACCGCTGCCGACCGTGCCATGCTCGCCTCCTACCACACCATGACGGCGTCGCATCCGAACGTCATTTTCGGCGGCCGGCTCGGCTCCTACAAATATCTCGACATGCACCAGGCGATCGGCGCGGCGCTGAAGACGTTCGAGCACGAGGTCGAGCCGTTCTTCGTTCGCGAAGGCATGCACCCGCGTGACGCGGCCGCGCGTCGCGAAATCTTGTCGCCCTTGCCGGCGTGATCTAATCCTGCGAGCTGCGGGCAACGAACGCCATAACAAATCGCCCGCGGTCCCCGGTGAGGAAACAATGAGAAAAACCGTCATTGCCGCGGCTGCCGCCGCCACAAGTCTTGCTGTCAGCATCGCCCACGCCGCGCCGCTCCCGGAAACGTCCGCGCACCAGGTCGGTTTCTCGGAGCAGGGGCTGGCGCGGCTCGACGACTTCTTTGCGCGCGAGATCGCGGCCAAGCGCGTGCCCGGCGCCGTGGTGGCGATCGCGCGCGACGGCAAGCTCGTGCATTACAAGGCGTATGGCCAGCTCGATCCGGTGAAGGGCACGCCGATGCCGATCGACGCGGTGTTCGCGCTGGCGTCGATGACCAAGCCGATGGCGGCGGTCGCAGGCTTAAAGCTGATGGAGCAGGGCAAGCTGCCGCTGCAGGCCAGGGTCGCCGAGTTCTATCCGGCGTTCGCCGACATGAAGGTCGGCGTGCAGCAGGCCGACGGCTCGCTGAAGATGGAGCCGCAGGCGCAGCCGATCTTCATCCACGATCTCTATCGCCACACCTCCGGCCTGATGTATGGCGGCCGGCCCGACAGCTCGAGCGCACTGGCGCGGCTCTATCCCGACGGCACCGCGCCGGCGGTCGAGGGCGATACCCAGGCCTTCATCGAGCGCATCACCCAGCTGCCTCTGGTGCATCAGCCCGGCACCGAGTTCGAATATGGCTTCTCGGTCGACGTGCTCGGCGCCGTCGTCGAGAAGGTCTCCGGCCAGCGGCTCGGCGATTATCTCGCGGCCAATGTCTGGAAGCCGCTCGGCATGAAGGATGCGACGTTCCACCCGGCCGATGCACAGCGCGCGCGGCTGGCGCGTCCGTTCCCGAACGATCCGCTCACCGGCAAGCCGCAAGCCATCAAGCTGCTCGATACGCCGACCAGGTTCGATTGCGGCGGCGCCTGCTCGTTCGCCACCGTCGGCGACTATCTGCGCTTCGGACAGATGCTGCTCAATGGCGGCGAGCTCGACGGCAAGCGCATCCTCAGCCCCAAGACGGTGCATCACATGACGTCGAACCATCTCGGGCCCGAGATCAAGAACAACGTCGCCGCGGTCGAACCGCATCGCGGCGGCTTCGGCTTCGGGCTGTCGGTCGCGGTGCGGACCGGCGAGGGGCTGTCGTCGGTGCCGGGCAATCCCGGCGAGTTCACCTGGAACGGCGCCTACGGCACGCAGTTTTTCTGCGATCCGAAGGAGCGCCTTGTCGTTGTGGTGGGAACCGCGGCGCCGGGCGAACTGCGCAAATATTATCGTGAGAATGTGCAGGACATCGTCTACGGCGCGATGGTGAAGTGATCGGCCTCGACGTTGTAGAAAAGCCTAGCGTCACGTGGAACGTGGAACAGCAAAAAGGCCCGTCGCTCAAGCTGAGCGACGAGCCTCAAATTCGCGTGGCTACCAGCGCCTGTAGACGCCGGTCAGCGTACCATTGTTGTTCCCTTCAGGACCCACGTCACCCTGGGTCGAGCTCGGCGTTGGATGGTTGGTGCCGTTGAATGAACCGTACCAGCCCGGCTCCGCCGGAGAGTACATCACATCAGGCTGCACGGCCTGATAGCGGGGGCCGCCGTAATATCTCGGACCAGGGTTCCCGTACGGATAGTAGCCTTGTGCGAACGCGCCTGCCGTTGTTGCGATCAGGGACGCCGCGGCGAGGGACAATATCTTGGTCTTTCGTTGCATTCACACTCTCCTTGCTGGTGTCCCGACCAACGACCGCCATGGAGCGGTGTTCCTGATCTGCCATGCATCTCGCAAGGGCAAATCTGCGCGAGCGTGGGATCAGGATATTGTGAAGGGGGCTTGTGCTCCGGCCGGGCTCTGCACGGCAGGATACATCCGTCGCCGGCCCGTTATGCTTCTATAGCTATAACGGCGCATGCGCGAACGGCGCCTCGAAAAACCGGGGCGGTTCGTAAAAGGAAGCCCGCCACTGCGGCGGGCAAGGTCCAGGGAGGAAAACGCCCTGACAAGGGAGCGTGCAGCCAGTCTCCCCGATTCGTGCGCGGCTGCGAAGATCGTATAACTACTGTCATCAGGGCCGGCATTATGCGAATGCTGCTGCGGGCCGCGGCCGGCCGGCAAGGGAATGACAAGGCACGCTAACACGGCGCAAATACAGGGGAAGTTCATGAGCACGTCTGGAGTTTTTGCCCGCGTCGTCGCGGCGATCGGGGCCGGCGCCTTGGCGTGGCGGCGGATGCAGGGCGCGCAGCCCGCGCCGGCCTGGGGCAGCGCGCCGCAAATCCCGCAGGCCAAGCCGCAGGGCGCGATCCCGACGCTCAAGATGCCGACGGCGCGGGGCTGGGACAAGGACCAGAAGCCGGTCGCCGCGCCCGGGCTCAAGGTCAACGCCTTTGCGGCCGGGCTCGATCATCCGCGCTGGATCAACGTGCTGCCGAACGGCGATGTCCTGATCGCGGAGGCAACGCAAATCGCTGGCACGCCGCGCAGCGTCTTCCACTACGCGATGCAGGCGATGATGCGGCGCGCCGCGGCGCTCGGCGTCAGCGCCAACCGCATCACGCTGCTGCGCGACCGTGACGGCGACGGTGTCGCCGAAAGCCGAGGCGCCTTCATGGAAGGATTGAGCCAGCCATTCGGCATGGCGCTGGTCGGCGACACCTTCTATGTCGGCAACACCGACGGCGTGGTGGCGTTTCCCTATGCCGCGGGCGCCGATTGCATCACCGCGCAGGGACGCAAGCTCGTCAGCTTCAAGCCCGACGGGCACTGGACGCGCAGCCTGCTGCCGAGCGCCGACGGCAAGAAGCTTTATGCCGGCGTCGGTTCGCTCAGCAACATTGCGGAAGGCGGCTTTGCGGTCGAGGAAGGCCGCGCCGCGATCTACGAGCTCGATCTCGTCGCCGGCACCAGCCGCATCTTCGCCGGCGGCCTGCGCAATCCGGTGGGCATCGCGTGGGAGCCGACCACCAATGTGCTCTGGACCGTCGTCAACGAACGCGACGGCCTCGGTGACGAGACGCCGCCGGACTATCTGACCTCGGTGCGTGACGGCGGCTTCTACGGCTGGCCCTATTGTTACTGGGGCAAGACCGTGGACGATCGCGTGCCGCAGGATCCGGCGATGGTCGCCAGGGCGATCCAGCCGGATTACGCGCTCGGCGGCCATACCGCCTCGCTCGGGCTGTGCTGGATGCCGCAGGGCACGCTGCCGGGATTCCCCGACGGCATGGTGATCGGCCAGCACGGCTCGTGGAATCGCTCGACGCTGTCGGGCTACAAGGTGGTGTTCGTGCCGTTCGCGAACGGCCGTCCCGCAGGGCCGGCGCGCGACATCCTGTCGGGCTTCCTCGCGCCTGACGAGAAGGTGTCGTACGGCCGCCCGGTCGGCGTCGCGCTCGGTCCCGACGGCTCGCTGCTGGTGGCCGACGACGTCGGCAACGTGATCTGGCGCGTGACGGGCGCGTAGGCGCGGCGACTTCAGACGGATCTGATCTCGCCGCCATCCATGCGCAGCACGGTGCCGGTCATCCAGCGCGCCGGCGGCGACACGGCATAGCCGACGAGGTCGGCGATCTCCTCCGGAGTGCCGAACCGCCTGATGCCGGCCTGCCTCAGGAAGCCGGCCTTGGCGGTGTCGACATCGACCTGCCTTGCCGCCGCGGCCTTCTGCAGCATCGCGAGGCGGCGTCCGGTCATCACGGCGCCCGGCGACACGCAGTTCACCTGCACGCCGTCGTCGACGCCGCGCTCGGCGAAGGCTTTTGCAAGTGCCTCGATCGCGGCGTTGATCGTGCCCACCGCCGCGGCGCCGGCCCGCGGCAGCACGGCGGCATTGCCTGAGGTGAAGATGACAGCGCCTTGCGATGCTTTCAGCGCGTCCCAGGCGCGGATCGTCAGCCGCCTGCCGCCGTGGAATTTGAGCGCGAGGCCGGCGTCCCATTGCGCATCGGTCATCTCGAACAGATCGAGTCCCGCCACAGCGCCAGCGACATTGACCAGCGCGTCGATGCGGCCGAAGCGATCCAGCGTGGCCTTGACGATTTCGTCAGCGGCATCAGGCGCGGCGAGATCGAGCTCGAGCACCAGCGGCGTACCGCTACTGGCTTCGATCTCGTTGCCGACCTCGCGTAGCCTCTCGCCGCTGCGCGCGACGAGCACGATGGCGGAAAAATCCCGCGCGAGCCGCAGCGCGGTGGCGCGTCCGATGCCGGAGCTGGCGCCGGTCACGATGGCGACGGATTGGGTCATGTGCATTTCCTTGGTGGTTCGGCGACTGAGTAGATGGAGGTTCGTCATTGCGAGGAGCGACAGCGACGAAGCAATCCATCCTTCCGTTGTGCGGAGCTATGGATTGCTTCGCTTCGCTCGCAATGACGCGGATGGAGTTGTGGGTGCGGACATCCTTGAGTCAGCGGCTAAGGAACTCGCGGATGACCTGCGCGATCTCGGCGGCATGCGTCTCCAGCGCGAAGTGGCCGGTGTCGAGGAATTTGACGACCGCCTTCGGATTGTCGCGCTTGAAGGCCTCGGCGCCCGGCGGCAGGAAGAACGGATCGTTCTTGCCCCAGACCGCGAGGAACGGCGGCTGGTGGGTGCGGAAGTACGTCTGGAAGGTGGGATAGAGCGCGACATTGCTCTTGTAGTCGCCGAACAGATCGAGCTGCACGTCGTGCGCGCCGGGCCGCGCCATGTAGTAGTTGTCGAGGTTCTGTCCGTCCGGCGACACCGTTTGCGGATCCGATGTGCCGTGGGTGTACTGCCAGCGCGTGGTGTCCGGCGTCAGGAAGGCGCGCAGCGCGTCGCGGTTTGCCGGCGAGGGATCCTGCCAATAGGCCTTGATCGGGGTCCAGCCGTCGCTGAGGCCTTCCTCATAGGCGTTGCCGTTCTGCGAGATGATCGCCGTGATCCGCTCCGGATGCCTGACCGCGATGCGGAAGCCGGTCGGCGCGCCATAGTCGAACACATAGACCGTGAAGCGATCGAAGCCGATCACCTCCGTGAAGCGATCGATGACGCCGGCGATGCGCTCGAAGGTGTAGTTGAACTTGTCGTGCGGCGGCATGTCCGATTGGCCGAAGCCGGGCAAATCCGGCGCCACGATGTGGAATTTGTCCGCGAGCAGCGGGATCAGATCGCGGAACATATGGCCCGCGCTCGGGAAGCCGTGCAGCAGCAGCAGCTTCGGCGCGCCGGGCGAGCCGGCTTCGCGATAGAAGATGTTGAAGCCGTCGACATCGGCGGTGCGGTATTTGACTTGAGACATCTGTCACTCCTTGTGATCGTGCGCTGGTGAGTTCTGGGACTTAGGATTTGATTTGCTTCGCGAGCCCGCTGATCGCTTCGGGACGCAGATAGAGCAGCAGGGCGCAGCACACGGTGGCAAAGCCCAGCAGCGGCATGAACGGGGCGATGGCGGCGCCGGCCGCGAACACCAGCAGCGCGAGCAGCGTGCGGCGCTGGGTCCAGGTCCGCACGCGCTCGGAGATCGCGCTCTGGTCCGCCTGCGCCAGCACCGCGCGTTCGAAGGCGAGATAGGCGAGGTCGATCAGGAGGAAGATCACCGCATAGACCACCACCGGCGCAGCCGCCATGTGCGATCGCGCGACCCATGCGGTGGCAAACGGCAGCAGCGAGACCGCGAACAGGTGCACGAAGTTCAGCCAGATCAGCCGCGGCGTCGGCTGCCGCACCAGATGCAGCAGATGGTGATGATTGACCCAGATCACCGCGATGAACAGATAGCTCGCAGCGTAGCTGATCGCGGTCGGCCACAGCGGCAGCAGGTCGGCGAACCGCGAGCCCTCCGGTGGCTTTAGTTCAAGCACCATCACCGTGATGATGACGGCGATCACCGCATCGGAAAACGCGCCGAGCCGGTCGGCCGAGAGACGTTTCTCCTGCATGGCAGCTCTCCTGTCCGAAATCGTGGGAAGAGGTCAGTGCTCTGTAACGCTCTCGACCGCCTCCCGGATGATGTCGGTGACGAGCTTCGGCGCGGTGACGATCGGGGTGTGATCGACGGGATGTGAGCGCACGGTCGCCTGCATCCGTGCCGCCATGCTGCGCTGTGTCTCGGGCGCGATCATCCGGTCGTCTTCGGCAATCAGGAACCAGCTCGGGACGTCCTTCCACAGCGGGCGGCCGACCGGCACGGTGATGCAGGCCGGCGAGATCGGCCGCTGCACCGCGGCGAGCACCGCGAGGTCCTCGGACCGCGCGCCTTGCGCGAAGGCCGCTGCGAAGGCGGACTCCGGCAGCCAGATCAGGCCATTCGCGTCGGGCGCGAGCTTGGGCGCGAACGGATGCGGTGGCAGCCGGTAGAATACGTCGGCGACCGTCTCGCCTTCATCCGGCGCCAGCGCCGCGACATAGACCAGCGCCTTGACGCGCGGCGAGCGGGTCCCGGCGATCACGGCGCCGGCATAGGCATGGCCAACCAGCACCACCGGGCCCGCGACGCGGTCCAGGGTGCGGTTCAGCGCGGCGACGTCGTCGGCGAGCGAGGTCAGGGGCAGCGGCGCCGCCACCGCCGTAATGCCCTCGGCGTCGAGCGCCGTGATCACCCGCGCCCAGCTCGAGCCGTCGGCCCACGCGCCATGGGCAAGCACCACGCTGACATTCTCGTTCGACATTGTCCGCTCCCTCGTCTCAGGCCGGTTTTGGCCGTAACCTCTAAAATGTAGTTTGTTAGGTTATCGCGCTTATGGCTCACGATGCGTAACTTGTCAAATGCATTTTATCAGGTTACTGTCTGCGCGACTGAGGAAGCCGCCAGGAGGGCGTCACCGTGCAATCCCATCCGCCCGCGATGTTCATCGCCGATAGCCTGGGCCTCGATTTCATCAATTCGATCGCGACGCCGGTCGATACGCCGGTGGACTGGATCGCCGATGGCGACGGCCTGCTGCGCTGGCTCGCGCAGGCGCAGCTGGTGCCGCCCGATGTGCTCGACGAGCTCAAGGCGCGCGCGACGCCTGGCGAGCTCGACAACGCCGCCGGTCAGGCCCGCGATTTGCGCGAATGGTTCCGCGGCTTCGTCCGCAAGCATATGGGCCGGCCGCTGACGCCGCGGGCGCTCAAGGAGCTCGAGCCGCTGAACCGGCTGCTGGAAAGCGATCAGGCGTTCAGCCGGATCGTGGCGCATCGCCAAAAGGACGGCGATGACGGCCATGACGGTTTCGTGCTGGAGCGGACGCGGCGCTGGCGCTCGGCCGAAACATTGCTGCTGCCGATCGGGGAAGCGATGGCCAGGGTCGTCTGCGAGGAAAGCTTCTCCGACATCAAGGCGTGCGAGGGCCCGGCCTGCACGCTGATGTTTGCCGACCACACGCGGGCGCGTGCGCGCCGATGGTGCAGCATGGCGATCTGCGGCAACCGCGCCAAGCAGGCCGCGCACCGCAGCCGGATGAAGGACAGGGGCTGAGACCAGCAAAAACCAAACGACAGGAGTCCAACAAAATGGCGGCACTTCCCTTGATTGTGCTCGACGTCAACGAAACCCTGCTCGACCTCGAGACCATGGAGCCGGTGTTCGCGCGCATCTTCACGACAAGAGCGCGATGCGGCTGTGGTTCGCCAACTTCATCATGTACTCGGCCTCGCTCACGGTGGCCGGGTGCTACGTGCCCTTCACCGATATCGGCGCCGCGGTCATGAAGATGCTGGCCGACACCCGCGGCATCAGGATCAACGAGTCCGACAAGCAGGAGCTGACCGAGAAATTCTCCACCATGCCGCCGCACGGCGAAGTGCCCGGCGCGCTGCGCAAGCTGCGCGCGGCGGGTTTCCGCCTGTTCACGCTGACCGACAATCTGCTCGAGGTGCAGACCCGGCAGCTGACCCATGGCGGCATCGTCGATCTGTTCGAGCGGCGCTTCTCGGCCGACGGCGTCAAGCACCACAAGCCGTCGCGGCAGGCCTATGGCTATGTCGAGAAGGAGCTCGGGGCAAAGCCCTCGGAGTTCTGCCTGATCGCCTGCCACACCTGGGATACGCTGGGCGCGGTCTCCGCCGGCTGGGAGGCCGCGCTGATCAAGCGTCCCGGCAACGATGTCCTCGGCGTCGGCCCGCAGCCCCAGGTCGTCGGCAGTGATCTCGACGATGTCGCCGATCAGCTGATCCGCCGTTACGGCGCCAAAGGGTAACGGCACCTGACGGATTCTCGCGGCGGAGGAGAGGGCAAACTCCTTCTCCAGGCCCGATCGTTCGGAAGTGCATAAAACCGGAATGAAATCCATAGCGGTTTTCAACCATGCCCCTTGAGCCTTCCTCAACTTCCGCGGCCGATGCTGCGCACGCCACAGGGATCGAAGGAGCTCACAGCATGCCGGCCAAGGGACGAGCGACCGCGACCAACGCCACCGCGCAAGGGCGCGAGGATATCCTTAACGCGCGCGCCATCAGCACGCTGGGCGCCGGCGTCGTCAGCGCGATGAGCGCGGTCGGCGCCGCCGTCATCAAAAAGAACAAGCCGGCACTCGGCAAGAATGCCGACTGGTTCTGGCACATGTTCGCGAAATGCGAGGCCAGGGCCGCGCGCATCGCCGAGCAGGCCGCGCGCGATCCGGAGGCCTGCGGCGATGCCACCTTCATCGAGGTCTATGCCGCGCAATTGCCGAAGCTGATGACCGCGGCGCTTGAGAGCCACGAGAAGGCGCTCAAGGCGAAGTGATGTAGCGACTAAGGAGTCCCGCAACGGTGCTCGTCCCGTTGTCGTTCCCTCTTGACCTCTCAAATGCGCCAAGGCGGCAAGTAGCGGCGGCTCTCGCCGAGCGGACGGGTTTTGCGGGTCAGGCGAAGCCGTCACCCGCCATCGCGCTGACCGGCCCTACGGCCCCGATCGGGCAGCCAGCCTGATCCGCGCCAGCTTTTCTGCGACGGGGGCATGGCGATTTGGTCGGTCTTGGCGTAAAGCACCCCAAATCGTCATGCGGCTGTGCCGCCTGCCGGGTACTCAGCTCCAGGTCGTCCCGCTCGACGTTCTGTGCCCGGACCAATCAAGGTTTCCCATCTCGTGCCGTTCCCGACCACAAGTTCGCCGCTCGCCCGCGCCTTGGCCGAGCGCAACTACGATCAACCGACCCCGGTCCAGCTCGCCGTGCTCGCCGCCGACGCTGTCGACCGCGACCTCCTGGTTTCGGCCCAAACCGGCTCGGGCAAGACCGTTGCCTACGGCTTGGCCATGGCAAAGGACCTGCTCGACGGCGCCGAGCGGTTCGAGCCGGCTGCCGCCCCGCTGGCCCTGATCGTCGCACCGACCCGCGAGCTCGCCTTGCAGGTTCAGCGCGAGCTTGCGTGGCTCTATGAGCATGCCGATGCCCGGGTCGTCTCCTGCGTCGGCGGCATGGATCCGCGCCGCGAGCAGCGCGAGCTTGCCGAGGGCGCCCACATCGTGGTCGGGACGCCCGGTCGGTTGTGCGACCATTTGCGGCGCGGCCGTCTCGACATTTCGGAACTCAAGGTCGTGGTGCTCGACGAGGCCGATGAAATGCTCAATCTCGGTTTCCGCGAGGATATGGAATTCATCCTCGAGACCACGCCGGACACCCGCCGCACCTTGCTGTTCTCGGCGACGTTCCCGCGCGGCATCGTTGCGCTCGCCAAGCAGTATCAGGAGCAGGCGTTCCGGATCGAGGTCGCCGGTGACGAGGGCGGCCATGCCGATATCGAGTACCGCGCCATCCGGGTGGCTGCCGACGACGTCGAGCACGCGGTCGTCAACGTGCTGCGTTTCCATGAGGCGCCGAGCGCGCTGGTGTTCTGCAACACCCGTGAGGCCGTCCGGCATTTGCAGGCGGCGCTGCTCGAGCGCGGGTTCTCCGTCGCCGCGCTGTCGGGCGAAATGACCCAGAACGAGCGGACCCAGGCGCTGCAGGCGTTGCGCGACGGACGGTCGCGGGTTTGCGTTGCGACCGACGTCGCGGCGCGCGGCATCGACCTGCCGAGCCTCGATCTCGTCATTCACGCGGATTTGCCGAAAGATCCCGAGGTCATGCAGCATCGCTCGGGCCGCACCGGCCGCGCCGGCCGCAAGGGCGTCAGCATCCTGCTGGTGCCGCCGGCGCGGCGGCGGCGCGCCGAATTGCTGCTCGATCTCGCCGGCATCGATGTGGTCTGGGGCTCCGCGCCGCAGGCGGAGGAGATCCGCAAGCTCGACCATGATCGCCTGCTGCAGGATGCGGTGTTCTCCGAGGAGGCGACCTCAGACGATCTGGCGCTGGCGCAGGCCTTGCTCGCCGAACGCGCGCCCGAGGCGATTGCCTCAGCGCTAGCTCGGCTCTATCGCGCGCGGCTGCCGGCGCCCGAAGACATTCTCGATCCCGGCGAGCGACGTGGCCGGGACCGCGACGATCGCGGCGGCGAGCGCGCCTCGCGCCGCGATGATCGTGCCGCCGGACCGCGATCGAAGACCGGCAAGTCCTCCGCGCGTCACGGCATGGAGGAGGCGACCGTCTGGTTCCGCGCCGCGATCGGACGCCGGAAGAATGCCGAAGCCCGCTGGCTGCTGCCGATGATCTGCCGCCGTGGCGGCATCGACAAGCGCGACATCGGCGCGATCAAGATCATGGACACGACCACCGAGTTCGAGATCGCCGCGCGGGTCGCGGATTCCTTCGCGGTCAAGATCAAGCGTCCGGACAAGGAAGACAGCATCCGCATCGAGCCGCTGGCGGGTGCGCCGCAGGGCGAGGCGCGCGAGAAGCCGGCGCGCAAGCCCAGGCACGATCCTTGGCGCGACAATGACGACGGTGGATACAGCGCGCCGCGTGCCGACAAACCGCTCGACGAGGGGGCGGGAAAGCGGCGCGGCAAACCGGATCGCGAGGCCAGAGCGTTTTCGAGCGAAGGCGCGAGCGGTTCGCGCCAGGACTACGCATCAAAAAAGGAATCCAGGGACTCGTTCCGGTCCGATCGGGACGGAAAAGGCTTCAGGCCGAAATCCGGCGACGAGCCACGGTTCGGGAAGAAAAAGAAGCATCCGGGCAAGTCCAGTCACGCCGGACGCACGCAGTGGCCGGATGTGTCGGCGAAGCCGAAGTTCGGCAAGAAGCCAAAGAAGAAGCGGCGGGGCTGAGCTGGCGTGAACGCGGCTGCCGTGCCTTCAGAAGGGCGATGTGTGAGTCTCGACGTCGCAACAAACTCGGTGTCGTCCCGGCGAAGGCCGGGACCCATTACCCCAAATGCTCATTGTTGCGCGACGCTGGGGCCACAATTCCGTTCACAATCACATGCGGTGGTTATGGGTCCCGGCCTTCGCCGGGACGACGATGTGGATGTGGCGCGACATGGCTTCGTTACGACGGCGAACCGTGACACTAGTGCGCGCAACTCTCCCTCACGCCACCAGTGCGATCTTCGGCACGGTTGCGAGCACCGACTGGTTGCGGCCGTTGGCCTTGGCGGCGTAGAGCGCCTTGTCGGCGGCCTCGATCAGATCGGACCATTGCTGCCCCGCGGTCGGCCGCATGCTGGCGACGCCGATGCTGACTGTCGTGATCAGTTCGCCCGCGCACCATTGCTGGACCTTGTGGCGGATGGTCTCGGCCAGGTTGAAGGCCTCGAGCGCGGTCATGTTGGGCAGCAGCACCGCGAATTCCTCGCCGCCGAAGCGCGCCGGGCAATCGCCGGCGCGGCGCACCGCATCCGAAATGCAGATCGCGATCCCGACCAGCACCTGGTCGCCGGCCTGATGCCCATAGGTGTCGTTGTAGGCCTTGAAATGATCGGCATCGATCATCAATAGCGCAACCGGCTGGCCGTAGCGGCCGGCACGGCGCCATTCGCGCTCGATCTCGCCGTCGAACTTGCGCCGGTTCTTCAGGCCGGTGAGGGCGTCGGTGGTCGCCATCTCCTCGAGCTTGTCCTCGGCGTCGGCGCGGCGGACGATCTCGCGGGCGAGGACCAGCGTTGCGCTGAGCACGAACAGGATCAGAAGCGCCATGATCGCGCCGATGCGAATGGCCTCGGTGCGCCAGAGGTTGAAGACGGCTTCGAGCGGCTTGCCGACCACCACGTAAAGCGGCCCGGAGCTGCTGCGCCTGACATAGAGCCGCGGCGTGTCGTCGACCGGGCCCTTGCCGGAGAAGGCGTCGCCCACTTTCAGGTTCTCGGCCTTCCAGTCCAGCTGCTCCGCGAGGTTCTTGCCGATCACGTCGAGATCGAACGGCGTCCGCATGATGATGGTGCGGTCGTTGCGCAGCACGGTGATGGTGTCGCCCGGCATGAGGTTCAGCCGCCCGAACAGATCGTGGAAATAGCTGAAGCGGATCGAGCCGACCACGACGCCGAGGAAGCGGCCCGCGTCGTCGACGATGCGCCGGCTCAGCACGATGGCGTAGGCGCCGCGATGCAGCATCGGCCGGCTGATGTAAAGGCCGGCATCGGGATTGTCGCGCTGGACCGTGAAATACTCCTCGTCGCTGCGGTTCTCCGGCCGCGGATCGAGGCTCGCCGCGTCGATGGTCAAATTGCCCTTGGTGTCGAACACCTGGATCGCGCCGAAATGTTTTGCGGTCGCGGCGTGATCGAACAGGATCAGCTGGCGCAGCTCCTTGCTGATGTTGCGGATCTCCGGCATCTCGAGATTGCTGGCGACCGCGCGCAGCGACAGGTCGTAGAGCTCGATGTTGCGGCTGATGTCGGCCTCGATGCCCGACGCCAGATTCTCCAGGGTGCGGCGGGCCAGTTCCTCCTCGCCGCGGCGCATGTCGAACATCACACCGGCGCAGACCGCGGAGAAGCCGAGGACGGTCGCAACCGACGAGGCGATCAGCAGCTTTGCCGATAGCCGCCAGCGCCGCCTTGCGTCCTTTCCCCGCCGAAATCGCATGTCCCGCTCCAAAGTGCCGTCATGCATCGGGAAATGTTGTTGTCGCCTTAAATGGCGACAGCAGCCGCCGAATGGGTTAACGGGTGGTTGCCGGATTTTTGTCATCGAGGACGTTGTGAACGACTACGACGCATTGCGGGATTATCTGAAGAAGCAGCATCTGCCCGAATTCGTGCTGAGCTTCGAGGAGATCGAGGCGATCATCGACGCGGCGCTGCCGCGCGCCGCGCATCGGGCGTCGTGGTGGGAGACGTTGCGCAGCCCGCAGGAGAAGATGCCGCAGCGCGAGGCCTGCCTCGAGGCCGGCTACATCGCCACCCGCCAGGCCGACGGCAAGAGCGTCAAGTTCAAGCGCATGCCCAAGCCGCGCTAAGGCGCGATCCTGTAAGGTCGGACAGTCATCGCGGAGAAGGTGCGCTCCCTCTCCCGCTTGCGGGCAGGGCAATCGCATATGAAAAGAAATCTGTCGGGCAGCGTCCCTCGCGGCCATCCTTCGAGACGCCCACCTTCGGCGGGCTCCTCAGGATGAGGATCTTGTTTTGCGGCAAAATAGTAGACCCTCGTGGTGAGGAGCGCCGCTTGCGGCGCGTCTCGAACCACGAGGCCGAGTTACCTCCGCAGCCGCCGAAGGGTCATATGCGATTGCCCTACGCTTGCGGGGGAGGGCTCTCTCCGCGAGTCGTTCCGTGGAGAGAGCCCCCACCCGTATCGCATCTTCGATGCGATACGACCTCCCCCGCAAGCGGGAGAGGTGCGGCGAGCCCGCTGCAAGATCGATGTTAACTTACTTGACCGAGCTTAGCTCGCGGCTTCCAGCCGTTCCTCGGTGAGGAGCCGGGTCGCGGCATCGGCGTCCATCGGCTCGCCGAAGGCAAAGCCCTGGGCGTATTCGCAGCCGAGCTGGTAGAGCTCGACGGCATCCGAATCCGTCTCGGCGCCTTCCGCGACCACTTCCATGCCGAGATCATGCGCCAGCGCGATGATCGATTTCAGGATCACCGGGCGGGTGCCGCGGCTCGTGGTGCGGACGAAGGACTGGTCGATCTTGATGGTGTCGAACGGGAAGCGCTGCAGATAGGACAGCGAGGAGTGGCCGGTGCCGAAATCGTCCAGCGACAGCCCGGTGCCGAGCTCGCGGATCCGCGCCAGCATCTGGGCGGCGTGCTCCGGGTTCTCCATGACCAGCGATTCCGTCAGCTCCAGCTTCAGTGTGCCGCGCGCCACCGAGGAGCGCGACAGCACGGTTCTGATGTCGTGGATCAGATCGTGGCGCAGCAATTGTCGCGACGACACGTTGACCGACGCGAAGATCGGCTCGCGCGCGCGCATGGCGCGCTGCCACACCGCGAGCTGGCGCGCGGTCTGGTCCATCACGAACATGCCGAGATCGACGATCAGGCCGGTCTCCTCGGCGACGTTGATGAACTCCGACGGCGACATCCGGCCGAGCTTGGGATGGTCCCAGCGCGCCAGCGCCTCGAAGCCGGCGATCGCGCGATCCTCCAGCCGCACGATCGGCTGGTACAGGATCGTGATCTCCTGCCGTTCGATGGCGCGGCGCAGGTCGCTTTCGAGAGTCAGGCGGTCGGTCTTCCGCGCGCGCATCGCCGGCTTGTAGACGTCGATGCGGTCGCCGCCGATCCGCTTGGAATGATACATCGCAAGCTCGGCGTCCTTGATGATTTCGTCGGTCAGCGGCGCCGCCGGGTCGGACAGCGCAAGCCCGATCGAGGCGGTCAGGAAGATCTCGCGGTCGTTGAACGCGATCGGGGCGCGGATGGTCTTGCGGATGGTCTCGGCGAAATTGGTGATCCGTGCCGGGTCCTGCTCCGACAGCAGGATCAGGCCGAACTGGTCGCCGGCCATGCGTGCCAGCGTGTCCTGCGGCTTGAGGATGCGGGTCAGCCGCCGCGCCAGCGTCAGCAGGATGGAATCGCCGACCGCGATGCCGACGGAATCGTTGACCTGCTTGAAGCGGTCGAGGTCGATCACCATCAGGGTCGGCCGCAGGTTCGGCATGGTCTTGGCGAGGTTCGCCACCGCGCCGAGGCGGTCCATGAACAGCCGGCGATTCGGCAGGCCGGTCAGGTTGTCATGCACGGAGTCATGCAGCATCCGCTCTTCGGAGTTCTTGAACTCGGTGACGTCGGTGAGGGTGCCGACCACGCGCGAGACCTCGCCGTCGGAGCCGACCACCGGCCGGGCCTTGAGCGCGAACCACATGAAATGGCCGTCGGGCGTGCGCAGCCGGAAATCCTGCACCAGGCGGCCGCGGCGCTGGTCGAGCACGCTGTCGAGCGCGGCGCGGAAGCGGTCCTGGTCGAGCGGGTGCAGCACCTCGAGCCATTTCGCGGCGGGGCCTTCCAGCGTGCCGCGCTTGAGGCCGAGCAGCGCCTCGGTCTCCGGGCTGGTGAACACCTTGTCGGCGGACACGTCCCAGTCCCAGATCAGGTCGCCCGAGCCGGTCAGCGCCAGGGCGCGGCGCTCGACATCGGAGACGACGCCGGTGGTGGCGCCGCCGCCGGCGAAGGCGTGCTGCATGACCGTAAAGCCGATCAGCATCACGATCAGCACCAGGCCGCCGAGCAGCGCGGGGCCGACGATGTCGTTGGTGACGGAGCCTGCGACCGTCATGCCGGCCGCGACCACCCAGACCACCAGCAGGAACCAGGTCGGGATCAACAGCACCGCGCGGTCGAAGCCGTGGGTCGAGAGATAGACGATCAGCGCGAAGCCGGCGAAGGCGATCATCACCAGCGACATGCGTGCGATGCCGGAGGCGACCGCGGGATCGAACAGCGCCAGCGCGACCAGCGAGCCGAGGAAGACCAGCCAACCGATCGTGATGTGCGAGTAGCGGACGTGCCAGCGACTCAAATTCAGATAGGCAAATAGGAACACCAGCAGTGTCGCCGCGAGGATCGCCTCGCCCGCCGCGCGCCAGACGCGCTCGGCGTTGTTCGACATGTCGAGCACCTTGCCCCAGAAGCCGAAGTCGACGCCGATATAGACCAGCACCGCCCAGGCGAGCGCCGCGGCGGCCGGGAACATGATGCTGCCCTTGACCACAAACAAGATCGTGAGCACGAGCGCGAGCAGGCCCGAGATGCCGATCACGATGCCCTGGTACAGCGTGAACGAGTTGACCTTGTCCTTGTAGGCGTCGGGTTCCCACAGATAGAGCTGCGGCAGCTTGTCGGTGCGCAGTTCCGCGACATAGGTGACGACGGCGCCGGGATCGAGCGTGATGCGGAACACGTCGGCGGTCGGGCTCTCCTGCCGCTCGGGACGATCGCCGACCGACGGCGTGATGGTGGCGATGCGCGACAGGCCGAGGTCGGGCCACAACAGGCCGGACGACACGATGCGGTAGTGCGGCGCGACGATCAGGCGGTCGAGCTGGTCGTCGGTGTTGTTGGCGAGCGCGAACACCACCCAGTTCTGGCCGCCTTCGCGGGCGCGAACCTCGATGCGGCGCACGATGCCGTCGGTTCCGGGGGCGGTGGAGACCTGGATGCGGTCGGTTTCACTGCGCTGATGGTCGAGAACCGCCGTCAAATCGATCGCCGGCGCATCGCTGCGCACGCTGACCGCGTCGATCGCATACGCGGCAGGCGCGGCGGCAAACATCATGAGGCCCAGCGCGAGCAGCGCAAGGCACCTGATCAGACGCAATGTCAGTACTCCGCGATCGACAAACTGACCGGGCCCGGCGACCGGCCCGGCGGTGGCGCGATAAATGACACGAAAGCGAAGGGAATCAAAGGGTTTCCGCCCCTGCTTCCGTCGCGAGGGTTAAACCACCAACACAATTTTGCCAATATGTTCGCTGGTCTCCATGCGCCGGTGCGCGTCGGCGGCCTTTTCCAGCGGGAATGTGCTGTCCATCAGCGGTTTGACGCGTCCTTCGCGCAGCAAGGGCAGCACCTTTGCCTCGATCGCCGCGACCATCGCCGCCTTGTCCGCATTACTACGGGGGCGCAGGGTCGAGCCGGTGTGGTGCAGCCGCTTGACCATCAGCTTGGCAAAATTGGCCGTGGCCTTCGGTGTTCCCGACAGGAACGCGATCTGGACGATGCGGCCCTCGACCGCGGCGGCGTCGTAGTTCCGGTCGATATAGTCGCCGCCCACCATGTCGAGGATGACATCGGCGCCGTTGCCGCCGGTGGCCTTCTTCACCGCCTCGACGAAATCCTCGGTCTTGTAATTCACCGCGTGATCGGCGCCGAGCTTGAGGCAGGCGTCGGCCTTGTCCTGCGAGCCGACGGTGACGATCACCTTGGCGCCGAACGCCTTGGCAAGCTGGATCGCCATCGTGCCGATGCCCGACGAGCCGCCGTGGATCAGCAGCGTCTCCCCGGCCTTGAGCGCGCCGCGCTCGAACACATTGTGCCACACCGTCATCAGCGTTTCCGGGGTAGCGCCGGCTTCCTGCATCGACAGCGAGGGCGGCACGGTCATCGCCTGCGCGTCCTGCGCGATGCAATATTGCGCGTAGCCGCCGCCGGCAACGAGCGACATCACCTTGTCGCCGATCTTGTGCTTTGCGCCTTCGCCGAGCGCGACCACTTCGCCCGCGATCTCGAGGCCGGGCAGGTCGCTGGCGCCGGGCGGCGGCGGATAGGAGCCGGAGCGCTGCGCGACGTCAGGACGATTGACGCCGGCGGCCGCAACCTTGACCAAAATCTCGCCGGCCTTCGGCACCGGCACCGCGCGGGTCTCAGGCACCAGCACCTCCGGGCCACCCGGCTTGCTGATGGCAACGACGGTCATTTGCGCGGGCAGGTTTGGCATGGTCGGTCCCTGGTCAGTGGAGAGGATTGGCGGATGGCATACCGCCTTTTGCAGCGAAGCGAAACGCCATTAAGCCCCGAACCGCGTCGTGAGCTGGTCGGCTCTCTCAGGCGTGATTTTCTCGACCAGCGGCCCGAGCCTTGCGACCGGCGTGCCCGCGCCGCGATCCAGCAGCGGGAGGAGTGGGCCAGTGGGCCAGCGCGGCACGGCATCGCTCTGACCGAGCGCGCCGAGCACTCGCTCCGCGAGGTGGGGCACGATGCTCCACGCCAGCGTCGCACCAAGCGCGACAAGATTGAGCCCGACGCGGGTGACGACCGCCGCGCGTGCCGGATCGGACTTGATGGCGGACCATGGTGCCGCGTGTTGCAGGTAAGCATTCGCGGCGTCCCAGATCGCGCGGGTCGTTGCCGCCGCTGCGCGAAACTCCAGTGCGGTGTGATGGCGGTGCAGCGTCGCGATGCGCTGCTCCAGATCGTGCGCCAGCTGTCGTTCGGCATCACCGGGTACGCCGCCTTCGGGAAAGCGGCCGTCGAAGGCGCGATGCGCAAAGCTGATGATGCGGTTGGCGAGATTGCCGAAGATGTCGGCGAGATCCTTGTTCACGTCGGCAACGAACCTGGCGACGCCAAAATCCGTATCGGCGCTTTCGGGCGCGTTGGCGATCAGCCACCAGCGCCAGAGATCGGCGGGCAATTCCTCCAGCGCCGCGTCGGTGAAGATGCCGCGCTTTCGGCTGGTCGAGAACTTGCCGCCTTCGTAATTCAGCCAATGGAATCCCTTGATCACATCGGCGGTCTTCCACGGTTCGCCGGAGCCGATCAGCGTCGCCGGAAAGCTTACGGTGTGGAACGGGATGTTGTCCTTGCCGAGAAACTGGATGTAGCTGACATCGTCGGCCTGCCACCACCATTGCCGCCAGTCGCGACCGGGCGCGGCGTCGGCCCATTCCTGCGTCGCCGCGATATAGCCGATCGGCGCGTCGAACCAGACATAGAACACCTTGCCGTCGAAACCTTCGCGCGGCACCGCGATGCCCCAGGCAAGATCGCGCGTGATGCAGCGGTCGCGCAGCTCCGCATTGAGCCAGCCCTTCGCGGTCGACACCACGAAGGGTGGCCATCCGGTGCGGCTGTCGATCCATGCGCCTATTTTTTCGACCAGCTGCGACTGGCGCAGATAGAGATGACGGCTATCGCGGATTTCGAGCGCGCGGTCGCCTGAGAGCGCCGAGTGGGGATCGATGAGGTCCGGCGGGTCGAGCAGCGTGCCGCAATGGTCGCATTGGTCGCCGCGCGCGCCAGTGTCGCCGCAATGCGGACAGGTGCCGAGCACGTAGCGGTCGGGCAGGAAGCGCCGGTCGGCCGGCGAGAACACCTGCCGCGAGGTGCGTGCTTCGATCAGCCCGGCGTCATCGAGCCGGTGATAGAAGTGCTGCGTCAGCACATGATTGTGCGGCGAGCTGGTGCGGCCGAAATGATCGAAGGACAGACCGAAGCGCCGGTAGATGTCGGCCTGGATGGCGTGCTGCGCGTCGCAGAACGCGCGGACATCCTGTCCGGCCTCGATGGCGCCGAGCTCGGCCGGCGTGCCGTGCTCGTCGGTCGCGCAGATGAAGAGCACGTCGTCACCGGTCTGCCGCCGGAAGCGGGCGTGGACGTCGGCGGGCAGCAGCGAGCCGACGAGATTGCCGAGATGCTTGACGCCGTTGACGTAAGGCAGCGCGCTGGTGATGAGAATCTTGGTCATGGGTTAAGGTCTTTCGCGTTCGGTGATGCCGACCCCCAAGAGAAATTCCGACGAAATCAAATCGGAAAATCAAAAAGCCCTCCCGCGTGACCGGAAGGGCTTGGGATCGGCTCATGCTGGCGCGCAGGCGCGCAATTATCCCGTCCGGTCAGACTCCTTGCGGTCGGGCCGGGGCATTCGCGTCAGATGTTGCGCGCACACGAAAGTCACTGCAAAATTCTCCTCGAGCATGATCCGGAAAAGTGCGAAGCGGTTTTCCGAAAAGATCATGCTCAAACAAAGAGCTGAAGCCCGATGACGATTCAACCCCAATCTCATCGCGCTTTGGGACATCTACCAGCTCTGGACGCACGGCGCCAGACCAGCATCGCGGGGAGGACACATGCCGATTGAGGATGAGGACCGGCCGCGGAAGAAAATCAGCCACGAGATCGGACAGGATCTCTCGCTGCTGTCGGTCGAGGAATTGACCGAGCGCATCGCGCTGCTCAATGCCGAAGTCGATCGTCTGAGAGAGGCGATGACGAAAAAGCGCGCCTCGAAGGACGCCGCGAACGCGTTCTTCAAGTCGTAGCGCTGCGGCATCACAAGCGTCGTCCCGGACAAGCGAGCAAAGCGAGCGCGATCCGGGACCCATAACCACCGCTGTTCGTAGTCGCGTAGGGCTGGGGCCACAGCTGCGCGCAACGCGGGCATTGGTGGTTATGGGTCCCGGCGTTCGCCGGGACGACGCATGGGGATCCGCCTGAATCTGTCCCAAACTAGGTCAATGGCCGACATGGCAAACAAAGCCTGAAGAAATCCGTTCATTTACGATCGGTTAAGCTTTCTCGATTATGACTGCATTGTCCTCGTTTGGACACCGAGTGGCTCCTGTCCACTCTGTTTGACGCCTCCCTGTTATCAACTTCAAAAGCCGCCGGAAACGGCGGCTCTTTTTTGTGCGTTCTATCCGCTGGAAACCATAAATCCGGTTGCGGCTGGACTCTTCGGCGCCCCCGCGCAATGATTTGTTCATCATAAGCTGGCGCGTCAGATGTCAGCGGGCGTTACGATGGTGTGAGGCGTCAACCATGGCCGATCGTTCCCAGAGCGAAGCCGGGCTTGTACTGTTCAGTGAGCGGCTGACCAATTCTGCGGCATTCGGCGTGCTGTTCCGGGAAGGCATGGACCTGGTCGAGCAGACCGCCGCCTATCTCGACGGTGACGGACGTGCCGAGGCCAAGGCGCTCGAACGGTCCGTAAGCCTGACCTATGCCACCGAAAGCATGCGCCTGACCACGCGGCTGATGCAGCTCGCGTCCTGGCTGCTGCTGCATCGCGCGGTCAAGGAAGGCGAGATGACGCTGACCCAGGCCAATCGCGAAAAGACCAAGGTCAAGCTGTCGGCCGCCGATCCCGGCCCGGCCGACATGGTGACCAAGCTGCCCGAGCAATTGCAGCAGTTGATCGCCCGTTCGATGGATCTGCAGGCGCGCGTCCGCCGCCTCGACACCACGATCCACGCACCGGCGCCGGATCGCTCCTCGATCGGCAACCCGCTGGTGCCGCAGCTCAACCGCCTCAAGGCCGCGTTCGAGCAGTAAAGTCCAAGCTGCAAAATCAGTGTGAGGCTTCAGTGCGGCGTGGCTTGATCCGCCGCTGCGACCTATGCTGATCCATCACGCGCCGCAGCCTTAGCGCCGTCGCCTCCAGCTCCTCAGGTTCGAACCCGCCGAAGCCGAGCATCAGGCCGGGGCGTGGTGCCGCCTGGTACATCGGCGAAATCGGCCGTACGACGATGCCGGCGGCAAGCGCTGATTTTGCCAATTGCACATCGTCGAAGCGCTCTGGCAGCCACAGCAGCAGATGCATGCCCTGATCGCTCGGCTGCAGCGTGACGTCGTCAGGCATGTGGCGCGTCAGCGCCGCGATCAGCGTCGCACGCCGTGCGGCGTAGACGCCGCGAATGCGCCTGATATGCGCCTCGAACAGCCCCTCGCGCATATAGGCCGCCAGCACATGCTGGTCGGCGGTCGGCGAATGCCGGTCGAGCAGCGCCCGCGCGCCGGCGAAGGCGTCGATCAGCGGCACGGGCGCCACAACGTAGCCGAGCCGCAGCGAGGGAAACAGCACCTTGCTCAGCGTGCCCAGGTAAATCACCCGCGATGGGGCGAGACCCTGCATCGACGGGAAGGGATGCCCGGCATAGCGCAGCTCGCTGTCGTAATCGTCCTCGACGATCCAGGCATTGCTTCGCTGCGCCCACGCCACCAGCGCATTGCGGCGCGCCATGCTCATCGGCATGCCCAGCGGATATTGATGCGACGGCATCACGAAGGCCGCGCGCGCATGCGGACACGCGGCGACGGCGGCTTCGACGTCGATGCCATGCGCATCGACCGATACGCGCGTGGTGACGAGATCGAGATCGTCGAGCACGGCGGTCATGCCGGGATAGGCGGGATCCTCGGCCCAGACGCGATCGCCTGACGACAGCAGCACGCGGCCGGCGAGATAGAGGCCTTGCTGGGTGCCGGCCGTGATCACGACCTGCTCGGGCTCGCAATGCACCGCGCGGGATTTGCGCACATAGTCGGCGATCGCCTGCCGCAGCTCGATCAGGCCGCGCGGATCGCCATAGCTCGCAGGCGCCGCCGCGCGCGATGCGCGTACGCGGTTGCCGAGGCGGCGCCAATGGTCGTCGGGCGCGACCGCGCCGCCGGGGACCGCGATCGCAAACGGGACTTCCGGCATCGGCGTGAAGGCCGCCGCCACCTTGGCGAGCCGCGCCGCGCGCGGCGGCAACTGGATCGGCGCCGATTTGTTCGAGTTGCGATCGACCACGACGGGCCGAGCCTGCTCGGCAAGCGTCGGCGCGACGCGGGTGCCGGCACCGACCTGCGATTCCAGATAGCCCTCGGCCAGCAGCTGCTCGAAGGCTTCCGTGACCGTGCCGCGCGCAACGCCGAGCGAGGCCGACAGCGCGCGCGTCGACGGCAGGAATTCCCCGGCCTTCAATTCGCCGCTCGCAATCGCGGCGCGCAGGGCCTGTGCGATCTGGCGCCCGACCTGTCCGGCGGCGCGGTCGACGGCCCGGAGCGAAGGGATGCTGATCGTGGCGCGCAGGCGGGGCATAGTGGACCAATCAAGATGATCGAAAGTGGCTCTTATCATAGGCCACTTCGGCACTATGGTGGAGCAGCAATTGATGAGGCCTGCCAGAGGTCCGCCAAGAGGTTTGCCAAGAGGTCTGCAATGTACCTGCCGCCGCATTTCAAGATGGATGAGCTCGGCCCGATCCACGCCGCGATGCGGGCCTCAAAGCTCGCGACCCTGGTCACCGCAACCGCCGATGGCCTGATCGGAACGCCGCTGCCGCTGATCCTCAATGAGAACGAGGGCGACTACGGCACGCTGTACGGTCACGTCGCGCGGCCCAATCCGCAGTGGAAGCTGCCCGCGGTCGGCGAGGCGATGGCCATCTTCATGGGGCCCGACGCCTATGTGACGCCGTCCTGGTACGTGACCAAGGCCGAGCACGGCAAGGTGGTGCCGACCTGGAATTACGTCGCCGTCCACGCCTATGGCGCGGCCGAGTTCTTTGAGGATGCCGAGCGCCTGCTCGACGTCGTGACCCGGCTGACCGAGCTGCACGAGACTTCACGCCCGGAAGTCTGGCAGGTCAGCGATGCGCCTGACGATTTCATCAAGGCGCAGCTGCGCGGCATCGTCGGTTTCCGGATGCCGATCACGCGGCTCGATGCCAAGAAGAAGATGAGCCAGAACCGCAAGCCTGGGGATCGCGCCGGTGTCATCGCCGGCCTCGGCGCCAGCGACAATCCCCATGACCGTGAGGTCGCGGCGATGATCCCGGCGAACTGAGACGAAAGCTCTTGATGGAATTGTACCTCGCCTTCGCGATCACGACCGCGACCTTCGCGCTGATCCCGGGCCCCGCCATGCTGTACGCCGCGGCCCGCACGCTGGCGGGTGGCCGGCGCGCGGGGCTGATGGCCTCGCTCGGGCTGCATCTCGGCGGCTATGTCCATGTCGTCGCCGCGGCGGCCGGCCTCGCTTTGCTGTTTCATGCGGTGCCGCCGCTGTTCATGGCGATGAAGCTTGCCGGCGCGGCCTACCTGGTCTGGCTCGGGCTCTCGCTGTTCCGCGACCGCGACAATGCAAAGCGCCCCACGCTTGCGTCGCTCTCCGCGGAGCGCGCCTTCGCGCAAAGCATCGTCGTCGAGGTGCTCAATCCGAAGACCGCGATCTTCTTCCTGGCGTTCCTGCCGCAATTCGTCGATGCGTCGGCCGGCCTGCCGGTCTGGGCCCAGCTGTTTCTGCTCGGCACAACAGTCAATCTGACCTTCTCGGCGGTCGACATCGTCTGCGTGTTTTTCGCCAGCGCCGTGATGTCGAAGCTGCAGCGCTCGAAGCGGTCGCAGCGCATCATGCAGCGGATCGGCGGCAGCATCCTCGTCGCGCTCGGCGCGCGGCTAGCTTTCCAGGATCGCTAGCAGCAGTCATGTCCATCAGCGGCGATGGTGCGGATCAACGCTTCGTCAAGCTGCGCGACGAGCAGCTTCTGCAATGGCGCGACCGGTCAATTTCTGCGCGAGGCTTCGGTCGTGCTTGACGCCATGGGCGTGCCGGACGATCGCGTCGGTCGCGGAGGCGCAAGATCGTGGATAAAATCTTTTAGTGCCTCGGTATCGAACGGCTTGCGGAGTATTTTCAGACTTGGTGGAGCCGCTTTTGCGGCATCGCTGTAGCCGGTGGTAAGGGCTATCGGCAAACCGGGGTATCGCGACCTGACTTCTCTCGCGAGCCCGACGCCATCGATGGTCCCGGGCATGACGATATCGCTGAAGACGAGATCGATCTTTGTCCCTGCTTCGAGCAATTTCAGCGCCGCTTCGGCCGAATCTCGATAGATCGTGTCATAACCCAGATGCTCGAACAGCGAAGATGTCACATCCGCCACTTCGGGGCTGTCGTCGACAACGAGAACCGTCTGCCGCTGCGGCTGCCTTGCTCTTGTTCTGGCAGCGGCGAGGTCTTTGCTGGTGATCTGCTCGTCCGCGCAGGACGGCAGGTAGATTGTAATCGTCGTTCCCTGTCCAACCTTGCTGTCCGCCGTCACCGTTCCGCCGGCCTGATGCGCGAAACCATAGACTTGGGACAAGCCGAGCCCGGTACCCTTGCCGACCTCCTTGGTCGTGAAGAACGGATCGAACATCTTGGACAGCAGGTTTGGCGGAATGCCGGTGCCGGTATCGCCAAGCGCTATCGCAAAGAAGGCCTTTGCGCGGCGATCGCCGCCGGTTTCCTGGTTCGCGGTCACCGCATGGACGGATAAGGTGAACGTGCCGCCGCTTGGCATCGCATCGCGCGCATTGACGGCGATGTTGACGATCGCAAGCTCCAGCTCGGCGAGGTCCACCTTGACCGACGCTACGCCCTCGCCGACGTTCTCGTTGTACACGATGTTCCCGCGCAGCGAGCTCTCGATCATGGTCCGCATGTTCTTGATGGACGCATTCAGGTCGACGACCGTCGGGCTGAGATGCTGATGACGAGAGAACGTCAACAATTGGCGTGTGAGGCTCTCGCCGCGTTTGGCCGCGGTCTGTATGGCTTCAATTGCCTTGGGCAGTTTTGGATCGAGCAGGCGAGTAAAGATCTGGGCACTGCCTCCGATGATCATCAATAGATTGTTGAAGTCGTGTGCGATCCCGCCGGTCAACTTGCCGATTGCCTCCATTTTCTGCGACATCGCGAGCTGTTCGCGCGCCTGAACCAGCTTCTCCTCCGCATCGCGTCGCTCGGTTGCGTCGCGCAGAATACTGATGAAGCCGATCAGATTTCCCGCGTCATCATGGCTCGACGAGACCGAGCCCGTGATGAAGAACGGCGTACCATTCTTTCTGATGCGCCAACCCTCTACGTCGTACTTGCCTCTTTCGATTGCCGTCTCCAGCGCGTGTGTTGGCGAACCCGCGCGGCGTTCATCCGGCCGATAAAATATTCCAAAATGTTTGCCTATGATTTCTTCCGAGGTGTAGCCGATGATTTTTTGAGCGGTGCTATTCCAGCTCGTAACGTGTCCTTCTCTATCAAGCGCGAAAATCGCATAGTCGACGACGCCTTCGATAAGGGTCTGGAAGTGCCGTCTGATGCTTTCGAGCGCCGAGGCGTTCCGTTCAAGTTGACCGTTCAGTTGGTCCTGCACGGAAAGCAGATGGGCTTCCGTGGTCTGGCGCGTGGCAATTGCCGCAGCCAGGGCAAGAGGGGGCGCCGATACGATGATCGAAAGCACGAGCAGTGACAACAATGCGCCGCTCAGATCCGTCTTCGGAAACGGATCATTACCGGACGCGAACCCCCAGACTGCCATTCCGGTGAAAATGAGCGCAGCCGTAGCCGCGGTGCATCGATTGCCGCGCAGACCGGTCCAGATCAACGGGAGCAAAGCCAGAAAGCCCAGCAGGCTGCGATGCGGCAACGGCAAATTGAGATCGTCGCTGACGAGGTCGCTGCCGATGAGCGGGCTGTAGGCTACGATCCCAATGAGACCGGCGAGAACGGGAACTGCGATCGATTCCAGCAGAGCCCACCTGGAGGAAATCCGTAAGGGCATCGTCGCCCAGAGCACGATGACCGGAGCAATCACCAGGGTCGCGGCTGCGTCGGCAAGCCACCAGGTCAGCCCCGCGGCGACGGAATCGGGAAAGCTCGGTTCGTTGACGAAGATGAATCCGGCCAAAGCGGTGGATGAACTGATCATCGCGGTCGGTGCAAAGGAAATGCCTGCAAACTTTGCGACACCGGCTGGTGTGGCAAACGTCTGGCGACCGTTCGACCAGCGTCCGATCAGCCATGTCCCGGCCATTGCAGCAAGGAGGGTGCCGATCCCGGCGGCGACAAACTCCAGGAGCGATCGGTCGGTCATCAGGTAAGGCGCGACGGCGCCCACCAGGATCGCGGGCCAGACCCGGTACCCACGCAGCAGCATCAGCGCGAGCGCAACCCCGGTCGGCGGCCACAGCGGTGTCGCGGCTGGATTGATAGCGGGAAGGAGATGTGCGGAGGCCGCAAGGCTCCCGTAGATCGCGGTGACGATAAAAACTTCGATCGAGTAGGTCACAGCGCTCCGAGCATCGCCAAAGGCGAAAATGCCGGCCTTATCGAACCTTGCCCGTTCCATCACAAGCCTTTGCGGTGGGCACCTCAAGAATGCGGTAGGGAACGACCTGGCACCCGGTCCAATGTCACTCGAAGGAGGGCGATGGCATTTTCACCATGTCGATGACCCCTGCCAAACACTCAACGCAGTTTTGACCAAAGCATGGCCGCTGCATCGAGAGTAGGGGGCGCCAACAACTTCGTAACAAGGGCTATGGGGCAGGATCGCTGACCTAATGGCGGGGGTCCTGCAAAATTGATCCGATCCCGCTGCGTGTCGGTGTCGCTCAAGTGACCGCTTCTGGTCAAAGGCGAATATCGGCAAGAGCCGTTCGAGCTCAGCTTTGGGCCAGGAGCAGACGCCGGGACGGCGCGAGCGGTCGGCGTTCTCTCGCCGCCATGTCGACCCCGAGACACCGGCAGATATTTCTTCAACCCTAGGTAGCCAAGCCCGGGCTGTATGGTACCGTGCGCTCGTCGGGACGGCATTTCCGTTCCGGATTTGGGAGGGCCATGTCATGAGATTGCCGTCGAGCCTTGTCGCGCCTTCAGCCGTCGCTGTGTTGTCAACTGTCTGGCTGTGCGGCCCGGCAGCGTCGCAAACAGACCCCGCCAAGCCGCTTCCGTCCATCACGGTCGAGGCGCCGAAGCCGGTGGCAAGGCCAAATCGTCCGACCCAGGTGGTGACCACAGGGGCACCTCACCGCAGATCGAGAACCACCCAGACGTCATCGTCAACCGCTCGTGCGCCGGCACCGGATTCAGTGCTGGGCAGGATTGCCGCGCTGGAGAAAGTCGCCAGCAATTGCAACGGTGGCTGCGAATCGAGCCTCCCGCATGGCAAGGATCCTTGGGTCGGGTGTAGCGAGTCGACGGGCGGACAAACCCACGGACCGTTCTCGTCGACGTGCCGGGACAACCTCACCTACAAATCCTACGTCGATTGCGTCGAGACCAAATGGTTCCTGGGCGAGTACCGAAACAGGGCCTGGTGGCTTTGCAGCAGCCTGCAGGCCGCCGGGAAGTTTAAGGTCGCCGAGCTCAAGCGATCGAAACGTCCGCACTAGACCGCTCGTACGTCGGCAAGCCGCTTGATTGCGTACGCGTCGTCCCAGCAGACGGCGGCCTCCCATGCGGCCGACGCTTGCGCGGCGATGTCGTGCGCGACGCCGTCGAGACCGGCGGCATTGTGGGGCAGCACCAGGTCGAGATCGGGGACGTCGACATGCGACTCGTCCCAGTCGATCAGCGCGACCCGATCCGCGGTCACGCGGATGTTGCGCGGGTTGGGGTCGCCGTGGACGACGCAGGTCTGACGTCCGGCGAGCCGCGCCCACGCGGCTCGGCATCGGGCAACGGCCTCAGGCGGCATCGCGGCGAGGTCGATCTTCGTTCCGGTTTCGGCGTGCAGCAGGTCGGTCGATGATCGCCAGCCCGGGCGCTGCGGCCAGTGCTGCGTCAACCGATGCAGCCGGCGGAGCGTGTCGGCCGCGCGACGCCAGTCGGCCTCCGTCTCCGGCGGTCCGCCCTCCACATATGTCATGACCACCAGACCGTCCGCGAACAACCGGCCGTCTATCGTCGGGATCGGCACCGGCACGGTGAGACCTTCACGATCGAGGTATTGGAGGAGCTTCGTCTCCCACGCGAGATCAGCGTCGCTCCTCGTACCGAGACGACCGACGGCGCGGTGCCCGTGGATGCGCACGCTCCACACGTCGTTCGCGACTCCGCCAGTGAGCGGTTCGATGCGAGTTACGTCTTCACCCCACTGCCGGAGTGCCTCCCATCCCGCTGACGACATCAAAAGCATTCCTCATTGCGTTGGCCGGCAAAAGACATTTAGCGGCAGTCACCTAGTGGCCCGCACCCGCCGGAAACAGAGGGGCAGAGCATGTCCGCTCCGCCCAGATGGCGGACCGTGCTTTCCATTTTTGTACGACCTAGCAGAAGCTGTACGGCTCGCAAGTTGCCGCTGCGACGATAGATGAGGGGTAGCCTTGGTTCGACCGACGTGAATGCGTTCCGAACAGGTGAGGGTCCGATCCTATGCCGGCCAGCCAGTCCGACAGCCGGAAGGCGCAAACGACCCTAAGCGGCCACTCGGTCGGACGCGGTAAGCGTGCCGAAACGGGTTGCCCCTCTTCGCGCCGGCGGTGTCAACCGCCACAACCTGCTGATCTAGATCAAAGTAGTCGATCCAATGCGGAATAACTGACTAACGGGGCTGACATTTAAAACGATTTCAGGAGGGGAATGCCATGCACAGGTATGCATTAGCCTTACTCATCGTTGGTTCTCCATTTTCTGCATTTGCGGCTGAGCTTCCAAAGGAGGGCAGCTACGACTACATCGCCTGTTGGTCAGGCGTTAATAACACGATCACGTTCTCCAAGACCCACACCGGATCAAGTTTTGAGTTGACGGGCACCGTCCGCAGCAATCCTCCCGGGGGCATGTTTGACAAAAGCACTTTCCGCTGCGTCGGGATGAATGCATCACTTGACGGGAAGATCACGGGGTCCAACGTTTGCGAGTCAATCGATGTGGACGGCGACAAGCGGCTCTCATATTTTTCGACCGGCGATGGAAAGACAACCAGGACGAACCTCGCAGGAACTGGAAAATACGAAGGCATGGTCATGGTAGGTACAGTCGAACCGCTGGGGTCTTTTCCGGTCGTCAAGGACGGAACGTTTCAGAGCTGCAATCATCAAACCGGTACGTATAAGCTGAAGTAACACGAGCAGCGAGAATTTGCCGTCGCTTACCAAATCTGAGCGGCGGCTATTTCGCTCCCTAGAATGGCGGCCTTATCCGTCTCGCCGGTCGAGCGTTGTTGCCGCGGGCTAACGGAAATAGAGCGAAGACGTATGCGGCTTTCTTCCATTGCGCCAAGGGCGGCTATTGACCAAAGGCGACATTCAACGCTGGTCCTACCTCCCGCGTTGTTTATTGCGCGGGACCCATGGGTGCGATCGGCACCCGGCTTTCCCTGCGCCCTCTGCTTTCGGAGCGGCGAAACGAAGAGCAAAGCTCGGACAGATCATGTCGCGAGAATTTGGAATTACGCCCCACTGGCCGCGCAACACATTCGGTGTCGTCCCGGCCTGGAGCCGGGACCCATAACCACGAATGCTCAATGTTGCGCGACGCCGTGGCCACAGCCTTTCTTCAGCAACACAACCCTGTGGTTATGGGTCCCTGCTTTCGCAGGGACGACGATTGTGGATGGAGGCCGTGCGATACATTCGCTGTCGTCCTGGCGAAAGCCAGGACCCATTACCCCTAATGCGAATTGCCTCGCCATGCTGGGGCCGCCTGTTCCTCCAACAACACAAGTCGGTGGTTGATGGTGTGGACGGCCCCCTACGGCATCAGTGTGCCAGAATGAGGTTGTCTAGATCTCATACATGGGAGCCGTCCGTGAACCAGATTATCCGCATTGGGATTGATACGTCGAAGTATATTTTTGTGCTGCATGGGGTTGATGCGGCGGAGCAGGTGGTCCTGCGCAAGAAGCTGTCGCGCAAACAAGTGCTGGAGTTCTTCGCCAAATTGCCGCCGACGGTGATCGGGATGGAGGCATGCGGGGCTTCGCAACATTGGGCGCGGGAGCTTTCCAAGCTCGGTCACGAGGTGAAGCTGATGGCACCGCAATTGGTTAAACCCTACGTGAAGCGGAACAAGAATGACGGGCGGGATGCAGAAGGTCTGTGCGAAGCGATGAGCCGACCGAGCATGCGCTTCGTGCCGGTGAAGACGGCCGAGCAGCAGGCTGCGCTGATGCTGATGGGTGTCCGCGACGGATTGATCGTCCGGCGCACCCAGCTGACCAATACGATACGCGGCCACGCGGCGGAGTATGGCCTGATCGCACCCAAGGGACTGGATGCGATCGAACCACTGCTG
>NZ_JAQOSR010000103.1:0-32230 GCF_046718885.1 Bradyrhizobium sp. UFLA01-814
TTCGCGTGAAGAAAACGCGTCAAAACAAGAATCTAGAGCCCCGTTCCGATTCCATCGGAACGGGAAAAGCTCTAGGCGCCGGTCGGCGGCCTCCGCTTCGCAATGCGTTTGACCGGCGCATGGGCCGGCACGGCATTCGAGGTCTGGTCGGCCATGTGGGGAATGCGGTGCTCGATATGCGCCACGACCCGGAAGAAGCTCTCCAGCGCCTTGGCGTCGAGGCCGGCCGTGAGGTTGCTGTGCCGGCGCAGGATTTCATCCAGACTGCGGTCGAGCAGCGCCACGCCCTGCGATGTCAGCCGGATCTCGGTGCGGTTCCGGGCGCTGCCTCGCACCGGGGTCAGCTCGATCAGGCCCTTTTTCTTCAGCGAGGTCGTCTCGCGGCTGACGACGGCCTTGTCCAGTTGCGCATTGGTCCAGATGTCGTAGGCGCTTGCCGGCTCATGCTCCCTGAGAAAGGACAGCACCCGCCATTCCGCGAGCGAGACGCCGTAGGCCTGCGGGAAGAACGCGTTGGCATTGGCGCGCAATTTCGCGACCAGGCTGGACAGCACCGTCGGCACGTAACGTTCGAAGTCGATCACCAGCTCCGAGCCCGTGTCCCCTTGCGGGGCGCGGCGCGGGGCAGGGGCGCTGGTGCGGTTTGTGGCAGTCCGGCTTTTCATTCTTTCACGAGTTGAGTGCGCGCGATCAGGACCAGGGCCGCCGCGACGAGGAGAACGCCTGTTACCACGAGGAACCCGGTGGTGAAACTGCCCGAGGCGTCCTTGGCGCGTCCGATCACGATCGGGATCGTGGCGCCTCCGATGCTGCCGATGGTGCTGACCAGGCCGATCGCGCCCGGCGCGCTCTGCCGCGACATGTAGGACTGCGGGATGGTCCAGAACACCGCCTGCGTGCCATAGACGCCTACATTGGCAACCATGAAGCCGATGATGATCCAGAGCGGCGATGTCGAGAACGCCGCGATGGCGAAGCCCGCTGCCGCGATCACGAAGGTCATGGCCGCATAATAGAAGCGCTCACCGACATGGTCGGAGTGCCGCGACAATGCGATCATGCCGATCAGGCCGGCGACGGGCGGGATCGCCGTCACGAATCCGACCTGTGAATTCGGCAGCCCGAACGATTTGATGATTTGCGGCAGCCAGGGAAACAGCGAAGCCAGGCCACAGAACAGGCCGAAATTGCACAGGCCGAACAGCAGCACCATCGGCTTGGTGATGGTCCTGAGCACGCCTTCGGCATGCACCACGCCGGTTGCCTTGGCATCGCGCTCCAGCGCGCCCATCAGCCAGTTGCGCTGGGCCGTCGACAGCCAGCTCGCCTGCTGCGGACGGTCGGTCAGATAGAAGATACCGACGATCCCCAGGATAACGGGCGGCAGGCCTTCGAGGATGAACAGCCATTTCCAGCCCGAAATGCCGAACACCCCGTTCAGCTCGAGGATGGCGCCAGAGATCAGCGAGGCGAAGATATAGGAGATCGGCACCGCATAGTTGAACATCGCGTTGTAGCGGGCGCGGTAGCTGAACGGAAACCAGAGGCTCAGCAGCAGCATCACCCCGGGAAACAGGCCGGACTCGGCAAAGCCGAGGAAGCCGCGGAATGCATAGAGGCTGAGCGGGCCCTGCGTGAACGCCATCAGCATGGTGGCGATGCCCCACAGGATCGCGATCCGCGTCAGCGTGACGCGCGCGCCGTATTTGCTGAGGATGAGATTGCTCGGGATCTCGAAGATCGAATAGGTGAAGTACATGATGCCGACGGCGATGCCGAACATCTCGGCATTGAGCCCGAGCTCCTTGTTCATCTGCAGCGCGGCAAAGGAGATGTTGCCGCGGTCGAGAATGGCGAGGAAGTACATCGCCATCACGAACCACATCAGACGCAGCGCGACCTTGCGGATCGTGGTGCGTTCGATCTGCGGATCGGCGGTCGTTGTCGCCGCCTTGTCCATCACGATTTCGGTCATCCCTGTCTCCCCCGATTTTTTTTGAGTTTTGAGCGGTTGCTTTATGCCGGCAGGCAGACTTCCAGCCGGTCGCCCGCCACGCGGACGGGATAGACCTGGATGTCGATCTCGACCGGGCTGGTCAGCGCCTCGCCGGTCCGGATATCGAAGCGGCCCATGTGCAGCGGGCATTCGATCTCGCAGCCCTCCAGAATGCCGTCGGACAGCAATGCTTCCGCATGGGTGCAGATGTTGCTGGTGGCGTAGTACTCATTGCCGACGCGATAGAGCGCGATGTGGTGGCGGCCGATTTCGATGCCGTACGGCTCGCCTTCGGTCAGCGCGCTGAGTGCGGCAGCTTCGTGCCAGGTTCCGTGATCATCCGTCATGTGCCCTCTCAAATGCTGTAGAAATCGAGCACGGTCGGCACGCGGTCGTTAACCAGTGTGATGACCTTGCGCGCGATCTTCCAGGTCTCGCCGTCACGCCGCAGCGTGTGCTCATAGCGCCCGTGCCGCAGATGCTCCTTGGCGACGCGCGGGTCGTAGACGTGGACCGAGAACACCGAGTGGCAGGTGATCTGTTCAGGCCCGGTTTCGGACGCTTCCAGGTTCGAGATCTGGTGCACGGTGCGCGGCAGCGGCAGCGCGGTGATCGATTTGCGCGACTCGATTCGTGCGATCCGCTCTTCCAGCCCGCGCCGCGCATCGTGGTAGAGCAACGAGACCTGCGTGTCGGGATCGTTGGTGGTGGTGTACTCGTCGAGCCAGGCCGGCACCCAATAGACGGCATCCTCGCTGTACATCGCGACCCAATCGGCCCATTCGCCGGTATCGAGCAGGCGCGCCTCGCGGAAGATGGTCGCGGCTGCGACCGCGTGGGCATCGGTTTGTCTGATTGCGCTGGCAGCCATCATGCCGTCTCCCCGGCGGCATGCTGCAACAGCCTGCGCCACTCGCGATACCCGGGATGGAAGTTCGTCTCGCCGCCGAAGCTGGTGGGACCGAACGACCATTCGGACGGGGTTATGCCGAGCTCGCGCGTGTGCGCGCTCTCGCCGTGGCCGACCTCCGCGACGCCGCGCAGATAACCCTGCGTCGGCGCGGCGGTGGTCGCGTCGTAGCCGGTCTGGCAGAACTCATACATGACGTTGTCGTCCGAGCTGGCCAGCCCGGAGGCATTGAAAAAGTCTTCGTAGTTGCGAATGCGAAGCGTGCGCGCGGCGGCGCTTTCGCCGACCGGAGCGAGGCAATGCGACACCATCTCGGTCTTGTCGGGCGCCAGCGGCCGCCAGGTTCGCACCTGCGCCGACAGGATGTCGATGACCTGAAGGTTCGGGAAAATCGTGAGGTTGCGCTGGCGCAGCATCCATTTGGCGCGGGTGCTGCCGACGCGCTGCCGCACGGTGTCGAGACGCGCCGGATCTATGCCGAGCGGCCGGCCATAGAGCTGCGTGCGCTTGATCGACCAGTTGACGGCGTGGCCGTAATCGAAGCTGAAGCTGCCTTGCCCTTCCTGCTCGCCTTCCGGCTCCGCAGTGAATCCGGCATCCGGTCCGGCGCTGGCATTGCGCTTCTTCAGGATATCGACGTAGGAGCTGTGCGTGGTCGCGAAGTGATAGTAGTCGAGACCGTTCTCGAACTGCAGTTTCCAGTTTGCATCGAACGTGTAGGTGCTGGCGCCCGGCACGAACTCGACCTCACCGCTGTCGCTCTGATCGATGATGAGGTCGAGGAACGCGCGGGTGTCGCCGAGAAATTCCTCCAGCGGCGGAACGTCGACTGAGAGGCTCGCGAACAGGAATCCGCGATACGAACCCAGCCGCGCGACCGGAAGCAGGTCGTGATTGCCGTTCGAGAAGGACGGCGGATACTGTCCGCTCGCTTCCTCCGTCACGGAGATGTTGCGCCCGCTCGAATCGTAAGCCCAGCCGTGATAGCGGCAGACGTGAAACTTCTGCCGGCCCTGCTTGAACGGACAGACGATCGTTCCGCGATGCCGGCAGGTGTTGAGGAAGGCGCCGACTTTGCCCTCAGCGCTCCGCATCACCAGAATGGGATGCCGGCCGATATGGGTGGTGACGAAGTCGTTGGGCCGGGCGATCTGGGATTCCAGGCCGATGAAATTCCACGTGGCCTCGAAGATGTATCGCAGCTCGGCGTCGAACACGTCCGGATCGGTGAAGATCCGACGATCGACTTCGAAGATGCGTTCGCCGGGGCGGTCGTCGATGAGCCGGGAAATCTCGCTCAGCCTTGCCGCGTGGGTCTGCGAAGCAGCCTTCATAACGTCCTCCCTTCGACTAACCGCCGGTCGCGAAAAGTCGCCCGCAGAGCCGCGTCACGGCTCGCGTCTTCTCACGGCGGGAACAGCCGGCTTGATCGCCAATCTTGGAATGACTCTATAGTTGTCATGACAACTATGGTCAAGCCGATTGGTCGATCAGAAGCTGGAGCCGGACGCAACGGATACGGCCCGCGCGTCGGGCTACAGCGAGGAATGAGCAGACCGCTTGGCGTGGAGCGGCGGGTTCAGCCCTTGCGCGCCGGCGCGGTCAGGATAATTCCCGCATCGATCAGGGCGCGGCAGATGTTCTTCAGCGCAGCGATCGCTTCGCGGGTTGCTCGGCTCACCGGCCGTCCGCGCGGCAGCGCCAGCACGCGCTCGGCGCGCATCCAGGGCAACAGCGCCGCCGACAGCACGCCGGCGGCCACCTCCTGGTGAATGCCCGAGAAGGGTAGCAGCGCGTAGCCGAGTCCTGATGCCACCATGCGCTTCATCGGTGTGCTGTTATCGACCCGCACCGCGCAGAGCATGGTCGACGGGAACGGGTTGCGGCTGAGCGGGGCCACCGCGGATGGCAAGGCGTCGAACTCCTTGCGGGTCAGTCGGCCGCGCTTCAGCAACGGATCGCGCGACGGTCCGATCAGGAACACCTGCTCGACGACCAGCGTTTCATAGTCGAGATGATCGTTGGGGGATGGCGTCGTTACGATCGCCAGATCGAGCTCACCCCGCAGCAGGCGTTCGGATGCGTTCTCGGTCAGGCCCTCGCTCAACTCGAGCCGCACGCGTGGAAATTGCTTGACGAAGGTCTGGGCTAGCAGCGGGTAGAGGATATCGCCGAGGCTCGGTGGCGCGCCGATCCGCACCGTACCGCTCGGCTCCCGATTTTCCGTGCGCACCTCGGCCTTGATGTCGTCGATCGTCCCAAGCAGCCAGCGCCCGCGCGCGAGCAGCACTTTGCCGGATTCCGTGACCGAGACCCCGCGCGCGCCGCGTTCGAGCAAGGCACCGCCGAGTTCGTCTTCGAGTTCCTTGACGTGGCGGCTGAGCGCCGACTGGGCGACATTCAGCGTGCTCGCTGCGGCGGCAAAGCCGCCACGCTCGGCGACGGCGACGAAATAGCGGATCTGCCGCAGGTCCATGACCGGCACTCCATCTCAAATCGAGATGGATACCATATCAAACATATTCTTGTGAGATACCAAAAAAGGAGCAGTCTCCTCGCAACGATCAAACGGAGGAGAGACGAGGATGGGCATCGCCACCGATGAGGCACGCCGGACGTCCGTATTCATCGCCGGCGGCGGGCCGGTGGGCCTTGCGATGTCGCTGCTGCTCGACCGCTTCGGCATCGACTGCGTGGTGGTCGAGAAAAGCCCGACCACGACCGATCATCCGAAGTCGCGCGGCTGCTGGGTTCGCACCATGGAGATATTCCGGCAGTGGGGGATCGAGCAGGCGATCCGCGACCGCGGCCTGCAGGACAACTCGGACATGTTCGTGTTCCTCGACAGCATCGCAGGTCACGAGTTCGGCCGCACCCGTCCCGAGCCGAATGTCGGGCATACCCCCGCCTGGAAGAGCCTGGTCGCTCAGGACGCCGTTGAGGAGGAAATCCTGCGGGTGGTCGAAAAGTCCAAGCACGCCACGGTTCTGTTCAACACGGCCTGTGAGTCGTTCGAGGAGACCAACAGCGGCGTCAACGTCACGACACGTTGCGAAAAGACCGGCGAGGTGACGCAGTGGACGGCGACTTACCTGATCGCCGCCGATGGTGCAGGCAGCCAGACGCGGCGCAGCGCCGGGATCGAGATGGTCGGGCCCTCGACGCTGGCGGTGATGTCGAACGAGTATTGGCGTTCCGATCTGTCGCGGCTGCCGATCGCGCGCGAGGCCGCCGGCTTCATCATCATCCCGGACAAGCCCGATCTGCCGCGCGCCGGCATCCTGAACACCAATGGCCGGGATCGCTGGCTGACCGTCACGCAAATCGGCCTGACCAAGGACGATCGCGAGCGGCCGTGGACCGACCAGGAGTTCATCGAGATCGCGCGCGGCCATGTCGGCATTCCGGATCTCGACGTCACTCTTCTGAACCGCTCGATCTGGCGTGTCAGCATGCAGGTGGCCGAGACCTTTCGAAAGGGCCGGGTGTTTCTCGTCGGCGACTGTGCGCACCGTTTTCCGCCGACCGGCGGTTTCGGCCTGAACTCCGGCGTTCAGGACGCGCATAACCTCGCCTGGAAGCTCGCCTTCGTGCTGAAGGGCCTCGCGGATGAAAAGCTGCTCGACAGCTATTCCAGCGAGCGCCGCCCGATCGCACAGTCCAATGCCAATTTCAGCTACGGCAACAGGCTGCGTTTCGGGCTGACCGACGACGCCGTGCGATCGCGCGATCCGGACCGGATCAGGTTCTGGATCAACGATATGGACAATCATTTGCACAGCATCGGCCAGAACCTCGGCCACAACTACGAGGAGGGCGCGGTGATCCCCGATGGCACCGTCGCGAAGGCGTTGAACTCCCGCTACTACACGCCGACCGACCGTCCCGGCGCGCGCTTTCCGCATATGTGGCTCGAGCCTTCGCGCAAGAAATCGACGCTCGACTGGTTCGACAAAGAGTTCACCGTCGTCGCGGGCCCACTCGGCGGCGAGTGGCTGGAAGCGGGAAAACAGGTATCCGAGAAGACCGCCTTGCCGCTGTCGCTGAAGCAGTTGCCCTCGGCCGATCCGGCGGACGGATTCCAGCTGGGCATGCGCGGCGCGGTGCTGGTGCGCCCCGATGGGCATGTGGCGTGGCGGATGCCGTGGCTTCCGTCGGATCCGGCGAAGGAGTTGGCCGGCGCGCTTTCCACGTTGCTGCATTGACGGGGTCTTAGATGCAATCGTTCGAATCCAACGGCGTCGTCACGGCGTTCGAGAAAACCGGACATGGCGAACCGATCGTGCTGCTGCATGGCGGCGAGGCCGATCATGCGATGTTCGACGGACTTGCGCCAGTGCTGGCGGCGGATTTCACCGTGATCACCTATGACCAGCGCGATTCTGGCGCCACCAGGAATCCCGCGTCGTCCTATTCGCTGGCCGACCTGGCTGATGATGCCGCGGCCTTGATCGGGGGGCTCGGCTATGACCGCGCCCATGTCTTCGGGACCTCGCTGGGCGGCCAGATCGCGCAAGTGCTGGCGGCTCGCCATCCCGGCAGGATCGACCGCCTCATCCTGAGCAGCACCTGGAAGGTCAACAGAAGCCCGCTGGACGTCAATGCGGATGTCTTTCGCAAGCTCGCCTCCTACCGCGCGGACACCATCGCCAACGCACCGAAGATTGCGGAGTTCTTCTTCCCGCCGGATTATCTGCGCGCGCGGCCAGAACTCATCGACATCTTCCGTGGCTCCAGCCGCGACGACGGCCAGAAGGCGCGACGCGGCGCCTTGCTCGCGCAGCCTGTCGACGCCGATTTGACAGGCTTCGATCGCCCGACGCTGCTGCTCGTGGGCAGCGCCGACCGGCTGATCCCGAATCCAGAGACATTTGCGCTCGCCCGCGGCCTTGCCTCCGTCGAGATGAAGACGATCGCGGACGCCGGTCACGTCGCGTCGATCCAGGCCCCCGAGCGGGTGGCGGAGGCGGTGACGGCATTCCTGAATTCAAAAAAGAAGGCGGCTTGACAATAACAGGGGGAGACCATGGCTGAACAAGCGAATGCCGTGCCGTTCGACGAAGCGCCGGTGACGGCGCGCTACTGGCTATCGATCATCATCTTCGCCGTAACCGGCGTGGTCGATTTCTTCGACTTCTTTGTGGTCGGATTTCTGGTGTCGGTGCTGGCGCCGAAATGGCACCTGACGTTTGGGCAGACCTCGATCATGCTGATGAGTGCCGGCATCGGGGCGATGCTGGGGGCGTTCGTCGCGGGCATCCTCGCAGATCGTTTCGGGCGCAAGCCGCTGGCGATATCAGGCGTTCTGCTCTGCGGCCTGACCTCGGGCGCGATCGCGTTCATTCCGGAAGACGGTTGGGTTGCGTTTGCGATCCTGCGCTTCTTCGTCGGCTTCGGCCTTGCCGCGGGCGCGGCGGCGGCGGTTCCCGCCATCGTCGAATTTGCGCCGACCCGTCATCGCACGCTGGTCACGAGCCTCGTGGTCGTTCCGGTCGCCTTTGGCGTGCTTTCGGCATCGGTGACGGCGAGCTTCCTGCTGCCGCTGGTTGGCTGGCGTGGATTGGCGGCGGTCGGGTTCTTGCCGATCATCCTCGGAATCCTCACCATGATCATCATGCCGGAATCGCCGCGCTGGCTCATCAGCAAGGGCCGCGTCCGCGAGGCGCAGGCGAGCATCCGAAAACTCTATCGGGTCGGCGGCGACGAGTTCGTCCTGCCCGTGCTGCCGCCGGCGAGCTCCGCGACATTTGCCGATCTCTTTGCCGAGCAACGGCGCTTCTGGCTGACCGTCCTGATCTGGTTCGGCGCCAGCACGGCGAATTACGGCGTGTTCTTGTGGGGACCGACGATCGTGGCGCTGCTGCTTGGCGTCGCGCCCCAGGATGCGGCGAAGATGTTCATCTATGTCAGCCTCGCCGGCGTGCTCGGCCGGACCGGCTTCGCCTTCCTCGCCCATCGGATCGGCCGCAAGCCCTGTGGCCAGTTGATGGGCTATGGCACCGCGGTGTCGCTGGCTCTTGCCGCCTATTTTCACAACGACTTTGCCGGCTCGGTACCGTTGTTTCTGGTCTTCCTGGTCGTCGGCGCCGTGTTCTTCGACGGTGGATTTTCGAACATCGGGCCCTATCCGGCGGAAATCTTCCCGGTCCAGCTTTCGGGGCGCGCGGTCGGCCTTGCCCAGCTCTCGAACGGGATAGGCAAGATCGTAGGTCCCCTGTGTCTCGCATTGATCGCCGGTGCGGACAATCTCGTGCATCCAGGTGCGACCGCCTCGGCAGTGATGCCGGCGTTCTGCTTTCTTGCCGGCGCAGGCCTCTTGATCGGGCTCGCCTTTACATTCCTCGGCGTCGAGCCGCACGGGCGTCCGGTGGCCCTGTTCGGCGAAAATGGGGGCGCGGGCGCCGCACCGAAGTCGCTGGCCGCAAAAGCGGCAGCGGGACAGTGAAAAGACGAAAGGGCATACGATGGACCATGCGCTCGACACGATCGCAACGGCAGCGCCGTTCGATACTGCAAAGCTCGATCGGCTGATGGATGAGGCAGGGCTCGACATCCTGATCGTCACCTCGCGTCACAACGTGCAGTATTTGCTCGGTGGATATCGTTTCTTCTTCTTCGACGTCATGGAGGCGATAGGCACCAGCCGCTATCTGCCGGTGTTCGTCTATCAGAAAGGGCACCCGGAAAATTCCATCTACGTCGGCAATCGGATGGAGAAGTTCGAGCAGGAGCTCGGACGGATATGGGCGCCGACTGTCAGAGCAGAGGCGTGGGGAACGATCGATGCGGTCGGCCTCGCGATCGAGCATGCGAGAAAGCTCGGGGGCGCGGCCCGGCGTGTCGGCATCGAGGCAGGTTTCCTGCCGGCCGACGCCAGGGATCATCTGCTCGCGGGCCTTGGCGACGTCGAGCTCAGCGAGGCCCATTTCACGTTGGAACGGCTTCGTGCCGTGAAGTCAGCGGCCGAGCTGGACCTCATAAAGGAGGCTTCCGAACGCGTGGTCGATGCGATGATGACGACGTTCAAGGGCTGTGTGCCGGGCATGACCAAGAATGATATCGTCGCTCGCCTGCGCCACGAGGAGCAGGAACGTGATCTCGTCTTCGAATATTGCCTGATCGCCGCAGGCAAGAGCCATAACCGCGCGCCGTCGAACCAGCGTCTTGCGGAGGGCGACGTGATCTCGATCGATTCCGGCGGAAACTACCGGGGCTATATCGGCGATCTTAGCCGCATGGGCGTCCTGGGTGAGCCCGATAGCGAGCTGCGCGAGTTGCTGCAAGAGATCGAGGACATCCAGCAGGTGGCCCGGCGCGCGATCCGGCCGGGCGCCATGGGCGGCGACATCATCGCGGCGGGCGAGGCTGCCGTCAAAGCTTCCCCGCATCGCGCGGTGCTTGACTTCACCGCGCACGGCATCGGGCTCGTCAGTCACGAAGCGCCGCGCCTCACCGCGACCGGCCCGGTCCCTTACGCGCCGTACGACGCCGACCGGCCGCTCGAATGCGGGATGGTGATCTCGATCGAAACCGCGCTGCTGCATCCGGCGCGCGGTTACGTCAAGCTCGAGGACACGCTGATCGTCTCCGAGGTGGGCTGGGAGGCGCCCGGTGACCATGGCAGGGGATGGAATTCATCGCGTCTCATGGCGTGAAGCGGTCAACGCCAGGGCGGCATTTTTGGCTGGGTCACCGATTCAGCTGCCGTGCTGGAGGCGCTCGCCGGCCAAGTTCGGAATACTAGAAATATATCCCTGAATTGCCCGACGTGTCAAGTTGCCCGGTCGACGCCGGCCGCCGCCGGCTACTTTGCATGGGGTTGTTTTCGATATTTTGGCAGTGCCCCCTGCGACGGCCCAGATGACTTCATTTGCGCTCGGCGAGGCGATTGATCCGGCGGTCTTGGCTTCACTCGAGCCTCCGGCCATGCGATGCTTCGAGCTGGATGTAGCGGCGGCTCCGTGCCGTCTGCTCGCCAAGGTCGGCGCCGACGATGGGCAGGTGCAACCGATAAGGATTGCCTCCCATCGACAGAAGCGACCCGATGAACGCTAACGCGCTCCACGATTACGCCCAAAGCATCCTGACCGCACGGGTCTACGACGTGGCGGTCGAGACGCCGCTCGATCCCATGCCGCGGCTCTCCGAACGATTGTCGCGCACGGTGTTGCTGAAGCGGGAAGACTTCCAGCCGATCTTCTCGTTCAAGCTTCGCGGCGCCTACAACAAGATCGTCAGGCTGCCGGACGCACAGCGCAGGTTGGGCGTCATCTGCGCCTCGGCGGGCAATCATGCGCAGGGTGTCGCGCTGTCGGCGCGCAAGCTCGGCATTCCGGCGACGATCGTCATGCCGAGGACGACGCCCGCCATCAAGGTCGAGGCCGTCCGGCGTTTGGGCGGTGACGTTGTCCTGCATGGCGATACGTTCGACGACGCGCAAACCAAGGCCAGGGAGATCGAGGCCGCACGTGGTTTGACCTTTGTGCATCCGTTCGACGATCCCGATGTGATCGCCGGCCAGGGAACGGTCGGGATGGAGATCCTGCGCCAGCATCCCGATACGATCGAGGCGATCTTCGTGCCGATCGGCGGAGGCGGACTGGCGGCCGGCGTGGCCGCCTTCGTGAAATTCCTCAACCCGTCGATCAAGGTCGTCGGCGTCGAGCCGGCGGACGCCGCGTCGATGGCGGCCGCGCTCGCCAAGGGTAACGTCGTCGCGCTGGATCAGGTCGGACTGTTCGCCGACGGCGTCGCCGTCCGCAAGGTGGGAACCGAGACCTTCCGGCTCTGCCGCGACCTGCTCGACGAGGTCGTGACGGTGGACACCGACGCCATGTGCGCTGCCATCAAGGACATCTTCGACGACGTTCGATCGGTCGCCGAGCCCTCCGGGGCATTGGCGCTCGCTGGCCTCAAGGCCTACGCCGAGCGCGGCGCGCTCAGTGACGGCAGCCTGATTGCCGTCAACAGCGGGGCCAATCTGAATTTCGACCGGCTGCGCACCATTGCCGACCGCGCCGAGGTCGGCGAACATCGCGAGGCGCTGCTTGCCGTGACCGTGCCGGAGAAGCCGGGCAGCTATCGGCACTTCATCCGCATCCTCGGCTCGCGCGCGATCACGGAATTCAATTACCGCTTTGCCGAGACCACCGCGCCGGCGCAACTGTTCGTCGGCATCGCGCTGAGCCGCGGCGAGGTCGAGAAGCGGGAGGTCATGGAGTTGCTTCGGCGGGAAGGCTATCCGATCCTCGATCTCAGCGAGAACGAGATGGCCAAGGACCATGTGCGCTACATGGTGGGCGGCCGCGCTCCGCTGCTCAAGGACGAGGTCATCTACCGCTTCGAGTTTCCGGAGCGTCCCGGCGCGTTGCTGAAATTCCTCGAGAGCCTGGCGCCCGACTGGAATATTTCGCTATTCCACTACCGCAATCACGGCGCCGACTACGGACGCATTTTGGCAGGCATCGAGGTCAAGCCTCACGAGCGCACCCGGTTCGTAGAGGCGCTGGATGCGCTCGGCTATCCCTACTGGAACGAGAGCGAAAATCCGGCCTACCGCCTGTTTCTCTCCGCCGAGAAGGGATGAAGCACCGGGCGCTTCCGTCGACCAACGGTCAGCGATCGGCGGTCAATTGTTGGCGGTAGCGCTCTGCGTCCCAGTTCAGCAGCGCATGCTCGTTCTCTGCCGTCAGATAATTGACCCGTGCGGTCGGGGGCAGGCGGCAAGTGACCAATGCGAGGCAGCTCAGCATGGCTTCCGCGCCGTCGCTCGCGTCCTCGCGGATGAGGCTGCCGAGGTCTGGGACGAGGAGGGCAACCGGCGGCGGCAGTCCGTTCGCGGTGGTCTGCGCGATCATGGCGTTCAGCTTCTCGCGACGCTCCAGGACCGGCAGGCCCGGGCCAAGGAAGACGACGTGATCGGGATACAGCGAGCCGCTGGTCGCGATCGCGCGGCTGTAGCGGTCGGTGGCAATGTCGTGGCCGCGAGGATCTCGCGGCAGGCGATAGTTGGTGCCGGCGCAGATCGTGCGGAGCGCGTCATGATCTGCGGTCGGCGCGCTGCGCTGCTCCAGCGCGAGGCGTTGCTCGACGTCGGCGACCAATGCCTCCGCCGCGTCGCAGGTGGCCGCACCGACCACCAGGCCATGATTGCCGAGGATCAGGACGTCGACCGCATCCTGCGCGATCGCTTCGCTGACCGCGCGTGCGAGCGGCAGCCCCGGGTGGTGATAGTCGAGGTAACGCCACGCCAGTCCGTCCAGGCGCCGGGCAAATTCGTCGCGGGCGTCGGCGCGCACCGCCCATGCGATGGTGTTGACGGAATGGACGTGCAGCACGATCCGCTGCGGCATCAGCGCATGCAGCGAGGTCTCGATCGAGGCGCGCAGCGTCGTCCCGGCGTTCGGCGCCAGCGGCACGCGTTCGTCGCCATGCATCAGCGCCGCGCGCGCGGCCGACAAGGCGACCGGCACGAAAATCTCCTTGTCCTCGGCGTCGGCGAGCCAGGTACCTGACGCCTTCACCCAAAGCACGTCGCCATCCTTGACCGACGAATTGCCGCCGGCGCCCTGCACCAGCAGGATATTCCTGCCGACGCGTGCCGACATGCGGCGCAGTTCATCCAGCATTTGAGGCGGTCGCATCGGGGCTGTTCTCACCAGGTCAGATGGTCCATCGTCCAGTGCGGCATCCGCGCCGCTGTGCCGGCCACGGTCTTGATCGCCCGCGGCAGATCGCTCGCCTGCGCAAGCGTCGCGCGGTGGGCGCCAGAGCCGATCAGCAGGGTCAGCATGCCGGCGGTCCGTCCACCGGCGATATCGTGATCGAGGGAGTCGCCGATGACGAGGATCCGGTCCGGCGGCGGCCGTCCCAATTGATCGCGCGCGGCGGCAAACATCGGTGGATACGGCTTGCCGACGAACAGCACGGTGCCGCCGAGCGAATGGTAGAATGCGGCGAGTGCGCCCGGCGCTGGGATCAGCCCCGCGACTCCGAACATCACGAGATCGGGATTGGCGCACAGCATCGGCAGCTGGCGTGCGGCAGCGGTTGCAAGCGGCTCACGCCAGCGTTCGGGCTCGGCCGCGTCATCGTCGAGACCGCCGAGCAGGATGAAGTCGGCGTCGCGCATGTTCGAGACCACCACAAGGTCGGTGCCGTCGACGATCGAGCGGTCACCGTCGCGCGAGATCAGGAAGCAGGCGCGTCCGAGCTCGGCAAAGGGAGCCTGCTCGCGCGCATGCAGGCCGCGCCAGGTGACCTCGCCCGAGGACAACACGCCGTCATAGGCGTCGGGCGGCAGGCCGAGCGTCGCGAGCCGCCGCTGGTTGCTGCCGGCGCGCTTGCCGGAATTGGACAGGATCAGGATGCGCTTGCCGGCTTCGCGCAGACGCGCCACGCAATCCAGCGCCGCGGGGAACACCGCCAGTCCCTCATGCAGCGTGCCCCACTGGTCGAGCAGCACATGATCGAAGCGGTCGGCGATGGCGTGAAGGCCGGCGATCGCGGTCGCGTCGGCCTTCATGGCGGGCCTCCGTTCAGCGCCAGCAGCGCGGCGCCGTAGCTTGCTTCGGTCTGCTCGGCGACCGAGACGGGAACGCCGAGGACGCGATGCCTGATCCGGGTCCATGCGTCGTTCTTCGCGCCGCCGCCGATGCCGATGACGCGGCGCAGGCGCGGCGCGCCGAGCCGCGCCAGCTGGCGGTAGGCGAGGGCTTCCACCGAGGCGATACCCTCGAGCAGCCCCTGGAAGAATCGGCAGTCCTCAGCCGGACGCGGCGTGACCCGCGCGGCCAGCGCCGGATCGGCGATCGGAAAGCGTTCGCCGGGTTTTGGCAGCGGATAGTAGTCGAGCCCGGTCGGCTGGTCCGGCGTCATCTGCGGTGTCAGCTGCTCCATCTCGGCGGCGGTGAAATGCACCAGCAGCGCGGCGCCGCCGGAGTTCGAGGCGCCGCCGGCAAGCCAGCGTTCGCCGAGCCGATGCGAATAGACGCCTTGGTCGGCCGCGAAGATCGGTTGGGTCGCAAGCTGCTTCACCACCAGCGTGGTGCCGAGCGAGGTGACGGCATCGCCCGGCTGGTCGGCGCGCGTTGCGATGAAGGCCGCAACGCCATCGGTGGTGCCGGCGGCGACCTGCGCCGTGGGCGGCAGTCCGAGCGACCGCGCGATTTGCGGATCCATCTCGGCGAATGGCGTGCCCGGCACCAGCACTTCGGGGAGCAGATCGTCTCGCACGCCGAGCTGGTCAAGCCAGGGCGGCCAGACGCGCGCGACCGGGTCGTAGCCGAGCTTCAGCGCGTTGTTCTCGTCGCTGATGCCGTGATGGCTCGCGAGCCGGCCGGCGATCCAGTCCGCCTGGTGAACGGCGTGGCGCGCATCGCCGATATAGTCATGGCTCAGCAGATAGAGCAGCTTGGCGAGCGCGCTGCTCGCGCCATGCGCGCCGCTCTCGCGCGGGGCGACCGCCGCGACGCGCGTCGCCTCACGCGTGGCGCGTGCATCATTGTACATCAGCCCCGGCGAGCAGGGCCGACCGGCGGCGTCGACCAGCAGCAGCGTGCCCGACGTACCGTCGACGACGATGCGCGTGACATCGCCGAGACCGACGCTCCCGCCGAGCTTGCGGATGGCCGCCACCGTAGCCTGCCACCACAGCTCCGGTGTCTGGTCGATGGCGTTGCCGTCGACGCGCGGTGCGGGCAGCGCGACGGCAGCGAAGCCGAGGATGCCGCCCTGCGGATCAATTGCGCAGGCTCGCACGCCTCCGGTTCCGACATCGATGCCGAGATACAAACCTCCCATGCGACCTCATCGCTCTCTGGTGCGCGCGCGTCGACGTTGGTTGCGCTGCAGCACGTTTGGGGGATTGACGCCCCGTTCGGCCTCTGCAATTTTTTGCAGGACGTGAATAAATTTGCAAGCGGACTTTTCCTGATATGGCACCCCCGCCCGACAGGCTGCCGGTGATCGACGGCGAGGCGTCGCTCGCGACGCGCGCGGCGTGGCTGTATTTCGCGGCGGGGCTCACCCAGTCCGAGGTCGCCGACCGCCTCAATATCCAGAGCACCAAGGCGCATCGCCTGATCGCGCGCGCCAGCCGCGAGGGCATGATCCGCGTGTTCGTCGAGGGGCCGGTCGCCGAATGCGTCGCGCTGGAGAACGATCTCGCGCAACGCTTCGGCCTCTCGTTCTGCCGCGTCGCGCCTGATCTCGGCGAGGGCGATCTGCCGCTGAAGGCGCTGGCGCTCGAAGGCGCGAGCTTCCTGCGCCAGATCCTGGAGCGCGGCCAGGACAAGGTGATCGGCTTCGGCCATGGCCGCACACTCGCGGCGGTCGTGGAGCAGATGCCGCAGACGCCGGCGCGCGACGCGCAGTTCGTGTCGCTGCTCGGCGGACTGACGCGGAAATTTGCCGCCAATCCGTTCGACGTGATTCACAAGCTCGCCGAGCGCACCGGCGCGGAAGCCTATCTGCTGCCGGTGCCGGTGTTCGCCAATTCGGTCGCCGACCGTGCCGTGCTGATGCAGCAATTCGGCATCGCCGACGTGTTCGCGCTGGCGCGCAAGGCCTCGCTGCTGTTCGTCGGCATCGGCCAGGTCAGCCGCGACGGCTTTCTGGTATCGAGCGGCATGATCAGGCCCGACGAGGTCGTCGAGCTGAAGCGCGTCGGCGCCTGCGCCGACCTGCTCGGACATTTCTTCAGCGCCGACGGAACGGTGCTGGACACCGATCTCTCGGCCCGCGCCACCTCGATGAGCATGCCCGATCTCAGGAAGCACCGGATCGTCGCCATCGCCGGCGGCCCGGCCAAGGTGACCGCGTTGCGCGGGGTGCTGCGCAGCGGCGTTCTGCACGGCCTCATCATCGACGAAGCGACAGCAAAGGCGCTCGCCACCGACAAGCCGGAGACCACATCCGGCAAGACAAGAAGCAAGACCCGGAAGGACACATAACAAGCGTCAACAAGGAGAGGAAATACATGTTCGATCGCGAGAAGAATCTGTTCGACTCCTACGCTGCCAAACGCATCAGCCGCCGCGATCTCCTGGACGGCGCCGCCAAGCTCGGCATCGCGGGCATCGCCGCCAACGCCGCCTTCGCCTCCTCGATGTCGAAGGCGATGGCCGCCGACTTCAACTGGAAGGCCCAGAGCGGCAAGAGCGTCAAGCTGCTGCTCAACAAGCATCCCTATGTCGATGCGATGATCGGCGACATCGAGGCGTTCAAGTCGCTCACCGGCATGAACGTCACCTACGACATCTTCCCGGAGGACGTTTATTTCGACAAGGTGACGGCGGCGCTGTCGTCGAAGTCGGACCAGTACGACGCCTTCATGACCGGCGCCTACATGACCTGGACCTATGGTCCGGCGGGCTGGATCGAAGACCTCAACACCTACATCAAGGATCCGGCCAAGACCAATCCGGCCTTCGCCTGGGACGACGTGCTGCCGGGCCTGCGCGCCTCGACGGCGTGGGACGGCGTCGCCGGCTCCGAGCTCGGCTCGGGCAAGGCCAAACAATGGTGCATCCCCTGGGGCTATGAGCTCAACAACATCACCTACAACCGCAACGTCTTCGACAAGGTGGGCGTCAAGCCGCCGAAGAATCTCGACGAGATGCTGGAGGTCGCGGCCAAGATCACCAAGGACGCCGGCGGCCCCTACGGCGTCGGCGTGCGCGGCTCGCGCTCCTGGGCGACCATCCATCCGGGCTTCCTGTCGGCCTATTCGAACTTCGGCCAGAAGGATTTCGTGATGGAGGGCGGCAAGCTGAAGGCCGCGATGAACACCAAGGCCTCGAAGGATTTTCACGACAAGTGGGTCAAGATGATCCAGACCTCGGGCCCGAAGAACTGGTCGACCTACACCTGGTACCAGGTCGGCACCGATCTCGGCGCCGGCGCCTCCGGCATGATCTTCGACGCCGACATTCTCGGCTATTTCATGAACGGCGGCGACAACAAGGAGAAGGGGCATCTCGGCTATGCGCCGTTCGCCGCCAATCCGGCCGCCAAGGCGCCGACCCCGAATGTCTGGATCTGGTCGCTCGCGATGTCGAGCTTCTCCAAGCAAAAGGACGCGGCGTGGCTGTTCATGCAATGGGCGGCCTCGGTCGAGCACGACCTGTTCGGCGCGCGCAAGATGGACTTCGTCAATCCGGTTCGCGCGTCGGTGTGGAAGGACAGCGAGTTCCGCGACCGCATCGCAAAGTCCTATCCGGGCTATCTCGAGCAGCACGACATGTCGTCGCCCGGCGCCAAGATCTACTTCACGGCGCAGCCGCTGTTCTTCGACCTGACGACCGAGTGGGCCGCCTCGCTGCAGAAGATGGTGGCCAAGGAGGTCAGCGTCGACGAAGGGCTCGACAAGCTCGCCGACAGCATCAACCGCCAGCTCAAGCAGGCCGGTCTCGGTTGACGGATCAACTGTGCGGTGCCTGATCCCCCGCACCGCACCCATCCGCCGGCTCGGACCCTTGTCCCATCCGAGCCGGCGGCGTTTGCCAGCCGAACGCGATCTCTTATCATCATGAGCATGGTCCAACTTCTCCAGACGAACGCGCAGGCAGCGCCGGCCAAACCAAGGCCGCGCGTGCGCCTCTTGCCCTATCTGCTCAGCCTGCCGGCGCTGCTCGTCTGCGTGGCGATCCTGGTTCCGTTCGTGACCGCGGCGGTCTATTCGCTGCAGCGCTACCGGCTGAACCTGCCTTACCTGCGCGGCTTCATCGGCGCCGGCAACTACATCGACTTCCTGTCCGATCCGGCGTTCTGGAATACGTTCCAGGTCTCGATCACCTATACCGTGCTGACCGTCGTGCTCGAGCTTCTGCTCGGCCTCGGCATCGCGCTGCTGCTGCGCCGGCCGACCCGCTTCCACAATGCGGTGTCGATCATGCTGCTACTGCCTCTGATGACGGCGCCGGCGATCGCCGCGCTGATGTGGAAGCTGATGACCAATCCGAGCTTCGGCATCTTGTCTTATTTCGTGGGCCTGTTCGGCGTCACCGATTTCAAATGGGCCTCCGATCCGTCGACGGCACTGTTCACGGTCGTGCTGGTCGACGTCTGGGTCTACACGCCCTTCATCATGATCCTGTTGCTCGCGGGCCTGCGCTCGCTGCCGCGGCAGCCGTTCGAGGCCGCGGCGCTCGACGGCGTGCCGGCGAGCTTTGTCTTCTTCCGCATCACGCTGCCGATGCTCGCGCCGTACATCATCACGGCGTCGCTGTTCCGGCTGCTCGATTCGATCCAGCAGTTCGACATCATCTATGCGATGACGCAGGGCGGGCCGGGCGACCGGCTGATGGTGTTCCAGGTACAGGCCTATCTGGAATTCTTTCAGTACACCAATGTCGGCAGGTCGGCTGCGCTGCTGATGATCCTCTGGCTCATCACCAACATCCTGTCGAACATCTTCATCAAGAACTGGCTGCGGTTGCGCGCGCGTGCGCACGGCCACGCGTGACGGGGGAGAGGCGCGATGGAACATTCCAGCCTTGCCGGTCGCATCTTCCGCGGCGTGGCGCTCACGCTGATCCTGATCTTCTTCATGTTTCCGATCGTCTGGATCTTCCTGATGTCGTTCCAGACTAATGAGCAGATCCTGCGGATCCCGCCGCGGATCCTGTTCGAGCCGACGCTTGCGAATTACGAGGCGTTGATCTCCGGCCAGCTGCGCACCGCGGCCGGCAATCTGCAGATCTCCTTCATGCGCAATCTCTTCAACAGCGTTGTGCTGTCGAGTGCGGCGGTGCTGCTGGCGCTGCTGCTCGGCGTGCCGGCGGCCTACGCGTTTGCGCGCTTCAAATTCCGCCTCGGCGAGAGCATCGCCTTCACGTTGCTGTCGTTCCGCTTTGCGCCGCCGCTGCTCGTGCTGCTGCCGCTGTCGCTGTACTACCAGGAGCTCGGTCTCAACGACACCTACTTCGGTATCGTCTGGGTCTATCAACTGATCGCGCTGCCGCTGATCCTGTGGATCGTGCGCGGCTATTTCGAGGATATCAGCCCTGATATCGAGCATGCCTACCGGCTCGCCGGGCATTCCTGGCGCGAGGCCTTCACCAGGATCGCGGTGCCGCTGGCAGGGCCGGGGATCGCTGCGGCGGGCCTGCTGTCCTTCATCTTCTGCTGGAACAATTTCGTCTTCGCGCTGATCCTGGCCTCCGCCGACAAGCAGCCGGTGACGGTCGGCGCGCTTGCCTTCGTCACCGCGTCCGGCATCCAGTACGGCCAGATCGCGGCCGCGATCGTGCTGTCGGTGACGCCGACCCTGTTGCTTGCGCTCTATGCGCAGCGCTATCTGGTCGAGGGTCTCTCGCTCGGCGCGGTGAAAGGCTGATCCGATGGCGCGTCTCGAGATCAACTCGGTGAGCAAGGCATTCGGTGCGGCACGGCCCGCCGACGGATTGTCGCTGGCGGTCGAGCCCGGCGAGATCGTGGCGGTGTTCGGACCGTCCGGCAGCGGCAAGACCGTGCTGCTGCGCATGATCGCGGGCATGTTCGAGCCTGATGACGGCGACATCCTGGTCGGCGGCCGCTCGGTCGTCGGTGCCCCGCCCGAACGGCGCGGGATCGGCATGGCGTTCCAGAACTTTGCCTTGTTCCCGCACATGACCGCCCACGAGAATATCGCAAGCGGCCTGCGCGCCAGGGCCGGCGGCGGCGATGTCGCCGGCCGCGTTGCCGCGATCAGCAGGCTGCTCAAGATCGAGCACGTGCTCGGCCACGCGCCGCGCGAACTGTCGAACGGACAGAAGCAGCGCACCGCGCTGGCACGGGCGCTGATCGGCAATCCGGATGTTCTGCTGCTGGATGATCCCCTGCGCAATGTCGATGCCAAGCTGCGCTACGAGATGCGGCTCGAGCTGCCGAACCTGCTGCGGCGCGGCACTGCCGCGGTGCTCTACGTGACCCAGGACTATCGCGAGGCGATGGCGATCGCCGACCGCATCGCGGTCTTGGTCGACGGCCGGCTCGCGCAGGTCGCAACGCCTGCCGATATCTATGCCCAGCCCGCATCGGTCGCGGTCGCGCGCCTGTTCGGCGATCCGACCATCAACCTCGCCGAGGTCTCGCCGGTAGCGGAGCACGGCATGCTGTCGGCTGACATCGCCGGCGCCAGGATGCGGCTCGGCGCGGCCGATGGCGCAGCACCTGCCGGTGCCTGTTGGCTCGGCGTCCGGCCCGAGGATCTCGCGGTCTCGTCGGCGTCCACCGATGACGCCGTCCCGGCGCGCATTCTCGCGATCACGCCGATGCATGAGAAGGCGGTGCTGCTGCTCCGTCTTGCCGACGGAACGGAATGGCTGGCGGCGCTGCCGCCGGATGCGCCGCAAGGCGCGGCCGACGATGCCGTTTTCGTCCGCTTCGCGCCCGACGCCGCGATGCTGTTCGATCGCGCGACCGGCCTGCGGATCGGGGCGTCGCACCGGCTCAAGGCGGCATAGGAGCGGATGGTCATGGACATGCTCGAGCTTCGAGGCATCGACAAGGTCTATCGCAGCCGCGGCAAAGAGCCGGTGCATGCGGTGCGCGCGCTCGATATGGCGGTCGAGAAGGGCGAGATCGTCGCACTGTTGGGATCGTCGGGCTGCGGCAAGACCTCGACCTTGCGCATGATCGCGGGGTTCGAGGACGTCTCGGCCGGATCGATCGCGCTCGGCGGGCGGCGGATCCACGAGCTGCCGCCGGCGCGGCGCAAGGTCGCGATGGCGTTCGAGGGCTACTCGCTCTATCCGCCGCTCACGGTCCGCGAGAACGTCGCGTTCGCGCTGAAATCCGCCCAATTGCCGCGCGCCGAGGTGGCGCGTCGCGTCGACGAGATCGCCCGCCTGGTCGAGATCGAGGACATCCTCGACAGCTATCCGCGCGCGATCTCGGGCGGCCAGCAGCAGCGCGTGTCACTGGCGCGGGCGCTGGTGCGCGACGCCGATCTCTATCTGCTCGATGAGCCGATGGGGCAGCTCGAACCGCAGCTGCGCGCGGTGCTGCGCGGCCGGATCAAGAGCTTGCTTGCCGAGCGCGGCATGACCGCGATCTTCGTCACCCACGACCAGACCGAAGCGAGTGCGCTGGCCGACCGCATCGCTGTCATGGAAGGCGGCGTGCTGCAGCAGTTCGCCAGCGAAAAGGAGCTGAAGGGCCGGCCGGCCAATCTGTTCGTCGCGAGCTTCATCGGCGAGCCGCCGATGAACCTGCTCGACGCTGGCGTGACGCGGTCGGATGGCGGCTTCCGCCTGTCGGTCGGAACCGACATGCGTTTCGATATCGCCGGCGCCGGACTCGACGTTGAGGCGGCGAAGGCGCTCGCCGCCACGACGCAGGTGCGGATCGGCATTCGTCCGCAGAAAATCGCGGTCGGGACCGGTGACGTCAAAGTCAACGTCGTCTCCAACCAGTGGCTCGGCGATCAATCGCATGTCGCCGGCGATTGCGGCGGCCGCATGCTGATCGCGGTCATGCCGGGCCGCGTCGCCGCGCGGCCGGGAGAGATTGTCTCGTTCGCGCTGGAGCCGCGTCACCTGCACATCTTTGGCAGTGACGGGACCTGCATTCGCCATGCGGAGGGAGCGTGACGATGACCGCTTCCGCAAGCCGCGACGTCATCATCGGCATCGATGCCGGTACCTCGCTGATCAAGGCGGTGGCGTTCACGCTGACCGGCGAGCAGCTTGCCGATGTTTCGCGGCCGAATGCGTATAGCAACCCGGCCAGCGGCCATGTCGAGCAGGACATGGCGCAGACCTGGAGCGATACGGTCGCCGTCATTCGTGCGCTGGCGAAGTCAGTGCCTGACCTGTCGGCGCGGATCGCGGCCGTCGCGGTGACCGGGCAGGGCGACGGCACCTGGCTGATCGATGACGACGGCCGGCCGGTTGCGCCGGCGCTGCTGTGGCTCGACTCGCGCGCCGGCCGGCTGGTCGAGGAGATTCGCGCCGGCGAGCGCAACGCATCGCTCTATCGCCGCACCGGCTCCGGGCTCAATGCCTGCCAGCAGGGGCCGCAACTGGCGTGGCTGCAGGCCCATATGCCCGACACGATCGCCAGCGCGACAACGGCCTTCCACTGCAAGGACTGGCTTTATTTCCTGCTCACCGGCGAGCGCGCAACCGATCCGTCGGAAGCCACCTTCTCCTGCGGCGATTTCCGCAAGCGAGCATTCGATGCGGAGACCGCGCGGTTGATCGGTATCGCCGAGCTGACGCGCCTGTTCCCTCCGGTCGTCGACGGCGCGGTCATGACGCATCCGCTGACAGCGGCCGCCGCCATCGAGATCGGCCTGCCGGAAGGTGTGCCGGTCTGCCTCGGCTATGTGGACGTGATCTGCAATGCGCTCGGCGCCGGGCTCTACGATCCGTCACCCGATGTCGGCTGCACCATCATCGGCTCGACCGGCATGCATATGCGACTGGTTCCGAGCGCCGACGCGGTGACGCTGAATCGGGAGGCAACCGGCTACACCATGCCGTTCCCGGTACCGGGTCATTATGCCCAGATGCAGTCCAACATGGCGGCGACGCTGAACATCGACTGGATGCTCGATCTCGCCTGCGACATGCTGGCGGCGGAAGGCGTGACGCGCACGCGCACTGAGCTGATCCGCCGGCTCGACGATCAGGTGCAGCGGGCGAGGCCCGGCGAGGTGCTGTTTCATCCGTTCATTTCCGATGCTGGCGAGCGCGGTCCGTTCGTCGCGCATGAGGCCAGCGCGCAATTCTTCGGCCTGCGGTCGCGCCACCGCTATGGCGACCTGATGCGCGGCGTGATGGAGGGCCTGGCCTTCGCCGCACGGGATTGTTACGCGGCGATGGGGTCGCTGCCGCGCGATATCAGGATCACAGGCGGCGCGGCGAAGAGCCGTGCGCTCGGCGCCATCCTCGGGGCCGCACTGGATTGCGACGTCCGGATCTGCAGCCGTGCCGAGGCCGGCGCAGCAGGTGCTGCGATGATCGCGGCGGTCGCGATCGATGCCTATCCCGACATGCGCGCATGCGCCGAGCAGTGGGTCGCGCCGCATCTAAGCGCGCCGCAATCGCCGGACGCCGCGCTGGCGAAGCGCTATGCCAGCATCTTCCCGACCTATCTCGAGGCAAGGCTGGCGTCGCGGCCGGTCTGGAAGCAACTCGCCGCGCTGCGTGCCGGAGGCGATCATGTCTAAGTCCATCGCCATCGTCGGCGACCGCTTCATGCTGCCCTCGGTGTTCGCCGAGCACATCCGATCGGCCTGCGGCGATGGCGTCGATATCCGCACCCTGGAGCAGCCTTGGCCGGACGAGCCGATGGAGCACGGTTACGCCGGCTCGAAGCTCGATGGCCTGAAGGAATTCATGGGGCAGCCCGACGAGATCATCGGCTTCATCGGCGATGCCGAGCTGCTCGTCACGCATCTGGCGCCGATCTCGCGGTCGATGCTGGAGCGGCTGCCGAAGCTGAAGTTCATCGCGGTGTCGCGGGGCGGCCCGGTCAACATCGACATGCAGGCGGCGCGCGACCACAACGTGCTGGTGGTCAATACGCCCGGCCGCAATGCGAGTGCGGTCGCGGAGTTCACCATCGGCGCCATTCTGGCCGAGACGCGCCTGATCCGCAGCGGCCACGAGGCGCTGCGTGGCGGGGAATGGCGCGGCGATCTCTATCGCGCCGATCGCACCGGGCGCGAGCTCGGCGAGATGACGGTCGGCATTGTCGGCTATGGCGCGATCGGCAGTCGCGTGGTCAAGCTGCTGAAGGCCTTCGGCTGCAAGATTTTGGTCGCCGACCCCTATGTCCAGCTCAGCGCCCAGGACCGCAATGACGGCGTCGAGCATGTCGCGCTCGGCGAATTGCTCGGCCGCGCCGACGTCGTCACGCTGCACGCCCGGGTGACGCCGGAGACCACCCGTTTCATCGGGCGCGAGGCGCTGGCGCGGATCAAGCCGGGCGCGTTCCTGATCAACACCGCGCGCGGGCCGCTGGTCGACTACGAGGCGCTGCATGATGCGCTGGCATCGGGGCATCTCGGCGGCGCCATGCTCGACACCTTCGCGGTCGAGCCGGTCCCGGCGGACTGGCCGCTGCTGCGACTTCCCAACGTCACGCTGACGCCGCACATCGCCGGCGCCTCCGTGCGCACCGTCACCGTGGCCGCCGGGCAGGCGGCCGAAGAGGTTCGTCGCTTCCTGGCCGGCGAGCCGCCACGCAATCCGTGCTGAAGAGAAAGGCAGTTCGTATGACCCGTGAGGAACGACAATTGCGCGAGGCTGTTATCGCCAAGTGCCGGTGGATGAACGCGTCGGGTCTCAACCAGGGGACATCGGGCAACATCTCCGCCCGCTACAAGGACCGGATGCTGATCACGCCGTCGGCGACGCCCTACGATTCGATGAAGCCGGAGATGATCGCCTCGATGCCGCTCGAGGGCGATTATGGCACGTGGGAGGGGCCGCTGCAGCCGTCCACCGAATGGCGCTTCCATCTCGACATCACGCGCGCCCGGCCCGATGTCGGCGCCATCGTCCATACTCACTCGACCTACGCGACCGTGCTCGCGATCGCGCGCAAGCCGATCCCGGCCTGCCACTACATGATGGCGGCGTTCGGCGGCACCGAGATCCGCTGCGCCGGCTACGCGCGCTACGGCACCAAGGAATTGTCCGACCATGCGATCACGGCGCTGGAAGGCCGCAATGGCTGCCTGCTCGCCAATCACGGCATGATCGCGCTCGGCGCCAATCTCGACAAGGCGATGTGGCTCGCGGTCGAGCTCGAGACCATCGCGCGGCAGTACTACCTCTCGCTGGCGCTCGACTCGCGCGTCATCCTGACCGACGAGGAGATTGCCGACACCGCGAAGGGCTTCTCCACCTACGGCCTGCAGGCGCCGAAGCCGAACAAGGCCCGCGCGACGGCAAAGGCGGCACCGCGCCGCGCCGAGAAACGGCGTAGCAGCAGGCGATGACGGGGACTGCGCCGGTCGCAGGCACCGATCACGGGCTGGTCGATATCGCGGTCATTGGTGGCGGCATCAACGGCGCCGGCATCGCCCGCGACGCCGCCGGCCGCGGGTTGAAGGTCCTGCTTTGCGAGAAGGATGATTTTGCCGAGGGCACCTCGTCGCGCTCGGGCAAGCTGATCCATGGCGGGCTGCGCTATCTCGAATATTACGAGTTCCGCCTGGTGCGCGAGGCGTTGATCGAGCGCGAGGTGCTGCTGGCGTCCGCGCCCCACATCATCTGGCCGATGCGCTTCGTGCTGCCGCATTCGCCGGAGCAGCGGCCGGCCTGGCTGGTCCGCACCGGGCTGTTGCTCTACGACCATCTCGGTGGCCGCAAGCAGCTGCCGGCGAGCCGCAGCCTGGATCTGTCGCGCGCCCCGGAGGGCGCGCCGCTGCGTCGGGAGTTCCGGCGAGGCTTCGAATATTCGGACTGCTGCGTCGATGACAGCAGGCTGGTGATCCTCAATCTGATCGATGCCGCGCAGAACGGCGCCTGCATCCTGCCGCGCACGCGGGCGGTGCGTGCGCGCCGCGACGGCGAGATCTGGCTGCTCGAGATGCACGGCGATGACGGCACAACGCAGGTCGTGCGGTCGCGCGCGCTGGTCAACGCCGCCGGGCCGTGGGTTCAGGATGTCATCCAGGGCGTGGCGGGCCTGAACTCCGCCCAGAGCGTACGGCTGGTCAAGGGCAGCCATATCGTGGTGCCGAAATTCTGGAGCGGGCCGCAGGCCTATCTGCTGCAGAACAGCGATCGCCGGGTGATCTTCGTCAATCCCTATGAGGACGACCTCGCGCTGATCGGCACCACCGACATTCCCTATCACGGCCGGGCCGAGGACGTCGCGATCGGTGAGGACGAGACCGATTATCTGTTGCAGGTCTTGCGCCGCTATTTCCAAACGCCGCCGCAGGCGAGCGCGATCGTGCACGCGTTCTCCGGAGTCCGGCCGCTCTATGACGACAACGCCGACAATCCGTCGGCCGTGACGCGCGACTATGTGTTCGAAGTCCACAGCGCCGAGGGCGTGCCGCCGCTGCTCTCGATCTTCGGCGGCAAGATCACGACCTACCGCCGGCTGGCGGAGCAGGCGCTGCAGCGCCTCGCGCCGTGGTTTCCGAAGCTGTCGTCGGCCTGGACCGCGCATCGGCCGCTGCCGGGCGGCGACATCGGCGGCAGCTTCGATGAATTCGCGAATCGGCTGGCACGCGACTATCCCGATTTGCCGCGACCGCTCGTCCATCACTATGCCCGTCTCTATGGGACGCGCGCGCGCCAACTGCTGGGTCCGGTCCGCCGCGCCGTCGACCTGGGCCGTCATTTCGGCGGTGAGTTCTATGAATGCGAAGCGGTGTATCTTCGAGAGAATGAGTGGGCCAGGAAGCCTGCCGACTTCCTGGATCGGCGCACCAAGCACGGCCTGCATTTGACGCCGGCGCAGCGCCTCGCGTTCGAGAGCTTTCTCTAGGACGGCATCCGCATCCAGATGCGTCACGCAATCGTTTTCAAATACAGGCTCGGATCGAAATATTTGCTTGCCGGCGTAAAGTCCTTGATGCCGGCATTGGCCATGAAGAAGTCGGTCGATTGCTGCAGCCAGTTGGTGACCGTGCCGTCGGAATACATCCGCTTCCAGTCCCGCGACGAGAACATCTTCTGCGCCTTGAACGATTCGTCGATGTCGGCCATCGGCGTCTGGCTGTAATGGCCCTTCTGCAACTTTTCCATCGCTTCGGTGCTGTTCGCAATGATGTAGTCATTGGCATCGGCCCAGCCACGGATCAGCTTCGCCAGCGTTTCCTTGTTGGGCTCGTAATAATCGTTGGCCGCGGCCCAGCCGCCGATGATCGCGGCCTTTGGATAGTAGGCTGAGGCGTCGGCGAGCTTGACCGCGCCCGGCACCTTGTCGCGAACCGTCACGTTGAAGGGCACCCAGAGCGCAACGGCAGGCACGGCGCCTGAAATGAAGGCGGTTACGGCGGCCGGCATGGTCTGGTTGACGAGTTCGACCTGTTTGGGATCGACCTTGTTCGCGCGCAGCGCGGTGTCCAGGAACACATGCGCGGTGGTGCCGGTCGCAGTTGCGATCCGCTTGCCCTTCAGATCCTCGAACGACTTGATGCCCTGATCGCCGCGCACCCAGAGCTGCGCGGTCGCAACCTCGATGTCGTTGATGAGGAAGACCTTGCCCTGGCCCCGGGCGGGGAAGTTCGAGAGCACGGCGCCCGTCGCCAGCACGTCGAGGCTGCCGCCGATCAGCGCCTGGAAGATTTCGAGGCCGGTATTGAACTGCCGCAGCTCGAGATCCAGTCCCTGCTTTTCGAAGGAGCCGCGGTCCATGCCGGTCCAGATCTGGCCGTCGACGGCAACGGTGTGCAGATAGCCGACACGAACTTTTGTTTTTGCTTGCGCAATCGCGGGCGCTGCGGCCGTGAAGCTTCCGAGGGCAAGCCCGGCCGTCGTGGTCAGAAACTGTCGCCGATCCATAGGTCGTCCTCCGCTGTGTTATTTATTCCGAGAATGAGACCGGACGCATCTGCGCCTGCTGGGCGCGATACTCGTCCATCACCAGATGCTTGATATGGCTTCGCAGCTCGCCGAATTCCGGCCGCTCCTGGATCGATTCGTCACGCGGATAGGCGAACGGCACGTCGATGATCTGCCTGATCCGCGCCGGCCGCGCGGTCACCACCACGATACGGGACGCGAGATAGATCGCCTCCTCCACGGAATGGGTGATCAGCATGACCGTCTTGCCTTCGGTCTGGAGCACCTTGAGCAGCAGGTTCTGCATGTTGGAGCGGGTCTGGGCGTCGAGCGCACCGAACGGCTCGTCCATCAGTAGGAACTGCGGCTTGACGGCGTAAGCCCGCGCGATCGCGAGCCGCTGACGCATGCCGCCGGACAAATGCTTCGGATAGGAGTTGGCGAAGTCGGACAGCCCCATCAGGCCGAGATAGTGATCGCAGATCGAATCGCGCTCGCCGGCCGCGACGTGATTGGCCCGGAGCGTCAGGCCGAATGCGATGTTCTGTTTCACCGTCAGCCACGGGAAGACGCCATATTCCTGGAAGATGACGCCGCGCTCGGGACCGGGACCGGCGACGGGCTGTCCGTCGAACAGCACGCTTCCGGTCGTCGGCTTCTGGAAGCCGGCGAGCATGCTCATCATCGTGGTCTTGCCGCAGCCAGAAGGGCCGATTACCGCGATGAAATCGCCATCGTTGATATCGTAGCTGACATCCTCGACGACGTTGAGGCGTCCCTTCGGGGTCTCGAAGGCAAGCGAAACCTTGTCGAACCGTGCACGCGTGGTCATGCGATGGCCCGATCCTGCCAGACCAGCAACCGGGCCGTGATCTTGCGCAGGATCATGTCCATGATCAGCGCGATCAGGCCGATGCAGATGATGCCGACATAGATGACGTCGAGCAGGAAGTAGGTCGACGCATTCTGGATCATGGCGCCAAGCCCACGCTGGGCTGCGATCAGTTCGGATGCCACCAGCGTCGCCCAGGCTACCCCAAGCGCGACCCGCAGCGCGGTGAGGATGTGCGGAACGGTGAGGGGAATGATGACCTTGCGGAAGATTTCCGCCTGACTGGCGCCGAGCGTCTGCGCCACGCGGATATAGAGCGGCGTGATCTGCGAGACTCCCTCATACATGACGATCACGCCGGAGAAGAACGAGGCGTAGAACAGGATGACGAGCTTTGCGAGCTCGTCCACGCCGAAATAGACGATGACGAGCGGGATCAGCGCGATCGGCGGCAGCGCGCGGAAGAAGTTGATCATGGGGTCGGCGAAGGTGCGGGCCGGGCGATACCATCCGAGCAGAAAGCCGACGGGCACCGCGACGAGAATTCCAAGCGAGACGCCGAAAAAGACGCGCCTGGTCGAGGCGAAGATGTCGATCAAAAGGCCTTCCTTGGTGAGAAGCTCGACGAACTTCGCGGCGACCTGGTGCGGGGCGGGGATCAGCGATGCGTTGACGAAGCCGCTCCAGCGCACGGCATACCAGAGCAGGATCGCTCCGACCCACGGTATCAACCCGAGACCAAAGCGTCTCACGCCAGCTCCGTCCATTCGACGCATCCACCCAGATTGCAGTTGATGTTTGGCCAAGTCATATTATAAATAGGATGACCATACAAGCGCCGCTTTGGTCGTAGGCGCCGCAGGCTTTTCCGCGCATGACATCGCCGCCTTTCACTATCCGGAGCGTCCAGGCCTTTGGCTTTCGCTATCCGCTGACGACGCCGGTCATCACCTCGTTCGGGCGCATGGCGGACCGGCCTGCCGTGTTCGTTCGGGTCGAGGACACGGACGGTTACGCGGGCTGGGGCGAGGTCTGGTGCAACTTTCCCGCGCCGGGCGCCGAGCATCGTGTTCGGCTGGTCAACGAGGTACTGGCACCGGCGCTTGTCGGATTCAGGGCAAGCGAACCTGATGCCGCATTCGAGCGATTAACGCGGGGAACTTCGGTGCTCGCGTTGCAATCCGGCGAAGCGGGCCCGTTCGCGCAATCGATCGCCGGCATCGATCTCGCGGTCTGGGATCTCCATGCGCGCCGCCGGAACGTTGCGTTGTGGAAACTGCTTGGCGGATCGCGGAAGCGGATCAAGGTCTATGCCAGCGGCATCAATCCAGTCGGATCGGAGCGAGCGGCGGAAGCAGCCCTCGGCCGCGGCTACCGCGCCTTGAAGCTGAAGATCGGCTTCGATCCGGCAGACGACCGGGCCAACCTCGCCGCGCTGCGCCGCCTCGTCGGCAATGGCATGCTTGCAGCCGACGTCAACCAGGGTTGGACCATCGCGCAGGCGCTCGAGCGTGCGCCGCAGCTCGAGCCGTTCGGCCTTGACTGGCTCGAGGAGCCCATCCGCGCGGACCGTCCGCGGCAGGAATGGAAGCAATTGAGCGAGACGATCCGCTTTCCACTCGCGGCCGGTGAGAACATCACGAGCCACGCCGGCTTTGCCGAGGTGCTGAGCGAGCCGGTTCTCGGTATCGTCCAGCCTGACATCGCCAAGTGGGGCGGGCTCTCGGCTTGCGCCGGCGTCGCCCGCGACATCCTGACGTCAGGTAAGATGTTCTGTCCGCACTATCTCGGCGCCGGCATCGGCCTGTTGGCATCGGCGCATCTGCTGGCGGGCGTCGGCGGCGAGGGACTGCTGGAGGTCGACAGCAATGAGAACCCGCTGCGGGATCAATTCTGCGGCCCCGTGCTTCATGTCAGCGATGGAATGATCGAGCTCGGCGACGAGGCGGGTCTCGGCTTCACCCCCGATCTTGCCTCGATCGAACAATACCGGACCGCCTGATGTCGGGGCTTGGCTACGATTACATCATCGTCGGTGCGGGGTCGGCCGGCTGTGTGGTCGCAAACAGACTGTCGGCCGATCCTGCCTGCCGCGTGCTGCTGCTGGAAGCCGGCGGATCGGACCGGAATTTCTGGCTCAAGCTGCCGGTCGGGTATTACCGGACCATCTACAACGAGCGCTTCTCGCGCCTGTTCAAGACCGAGCCGTCGGAAGGAAGCGGCGGCCGCGCCATCATCTGGCCGCGCGGCCGCGTGCTCGGCGGATCGTCGTCGATCAACGGCCTGATCTTCATCCGCGGCCAGCACGAGGATTTTGACGACTGGGAACGTCTCGGCGCTGCCGGCTGGAGCTATCGCGACGTCCTGCCCTATTTCCGGCGCTACGAGCGCTACCGCGGCGGCGAGAGCCAGTTTCACGGCGGCCTCGGTGAGTTCGAGGTCTCCGATCTCCGGAACGACAACCCGGCGTCGAGGGCCTGGGTGGAGGCTGGCGTGCAGTTCGGTCTGCCGCGCAATCCCGACTTCAACGGCGCGACGACGCTTGGTGTCGGTTCCTATCAGCTCGGCATCGGGCGGCATTGGCGGACCAGCTCGGCATCCGCCTTTCTTCGACCGATTGCCGACCGGCGCAACCTGACCATCATCACGCACGCACAGGTGAGCAAAGTCACCTTCAACGGCCGCGTCGCGACCGGCGTCGAGTGGATCAGCAAGGGGCAGGTTCATCGCGCGACAGCCGATCGCGAGGTCATCCTGTCCGGCGGCGCGCTGCAATCGCCGCAAATCCTCCAGCTTTCCGGGATCGGTCCGGCCGACCTGCTTCGCAAGCACGGTATCGCCGTCGTCACCGACTCGCCCGAAGTCGGCTCCAATCTGCAGGACCATTACCAGGCACGGCTGATCGTGCGCCTGAAGGAGCGGATCTCGCTCAATGACCAGGTCCGCAATCCTGTCGAGCTCGCGAAGATGGGGTTGCAGCTGTCTCTTATACACATCTCCGAGCCCACGAGACTTAGGATATCATCTCGTAT
>NZ_JAQOSR010000104.1:0-32129 GCF_046718885.1 Bradyrhizobium sp. UFLA01-814
GGCCCTATTACTATCGGCCGTACCCATATGCCGCGCCGGCGCCATTCACCTTCGGCTTCGGGTTCGGCCCGTTCTGGTGATGCGCGCCGTCGCGCTGGGCGCGACATCAGCGCTGCAACGAGAGAGCAGCTCCGATCGGAGCTGCTCCGCCCGCCTCAGGGCGCGAAGCCCTTCGCCAGCAGCACAATGCCCTGCGCACCCGCCTTGCGATCCTTCGAGATCTCGACATATTCGGGCGACTCCGACCAGGCGCGGAATGCGGCTTCGTCAGGGAACGACATCAGCACCAGCTTGTCGCGATCCCAGCTGCCCTCGAGCACCGCGGGCTGTTCGTCGGCCGACAGCAGGCGTCCGTTGAACTTCCTGAACACGTCGAAGAAGCGCGCCTGATACCGATCATAGGCGGCGCGATCGGTCATCTTGAGTTGCACGATCACATAGACAGTCACTGACGTTTCTCCCGGACGTTTCGTCGCAGCGTTTGCGCGTTCATGGCGCATTCAGTCGGCGGTTTCTAGCGTCATGCCGGGAGCGACTGCAATGAACGCGATGAAGCCGGCTGCCATGCAGCGTGGTGCTCATTGCCGTTGTGGGAGGTTCAGAGATGAGGGAGAGCTATTTGCGGCGCGGATTGGTGCGCCGTCTCGGCGTTGCAGCGGCCGCGGTCCTCGCATTGTCGGTCGCCTCGCAGCAGCGCGCCGAAGCGCTGTCGCTGGTCAGCCCGGGTGCCGCACCCGCGGCAAAGTCTGCGGCCGATGCCATGACGATCCAGGTCCGGCACGGCGGTGGCCACGGCGGCGGAGGTTTTCATGGCGGCGGCTTCCGCGGCGGCGGGTTTCACGGCGGTGGCTTCCACGGTGGTGGCTTCCGCGGCTTCCATGGCGGCGGTTTCCGCGCAGCGCCGGTGTTCCATGGCGGTTATCGCCATGGCGGCTTCCATCGCCACTATGGCGGCTACCACCGCTTCTATGGCGGCGGTTACCGCTACGGCTATCGGCCCTATTACCGCCGGCACTTCCATCACCGGCGCTTCTTCTACGGATCGTCCTACTATTACCCGGCCTATTATCATCACCGCCGTTGCCGGGTGGTCTGGACCTATTACGGACCGCGCCGGATCTGCCGGCCGTGGTGGCACCACCGCCACTACTGGCGGCCGTACCGCTATTGGTGAGGGCTGAAACGACAGCGGGCGCCTCACGGCGCCCGTCTTGCTCCTCTCGCTCGCGGCGGTGCTAGTCCCAGTTCTTCAGCTTCCAGGACTTGATCTTCCACGGCGTCAGGTTTTCCATCCGCCATTGCGTCCAGCGCTCCGGCGGCCAGTGGCTGAGGCGCGAGGTTTCCTTCACCTCGGGAAGCGGATCGATGATGCGCGCTACCGCACGACGGCGCTTCTGGCGCGTCGCGTCGCTGATCATGTCGACGAATTCGGGTTTATCGGCCACGGCACGCGCTCCTTGCGAAGGCTTGTTTTCGCAAGGAGGCAGTGTGCGTGCGCCCCGTTAACGAGCCGTTTCCGAAACGGCTCGAGCTTGAGACGAAACCCGCGCTTGCCTTACCGCCAGTCGCGGACGTCGACGAAGTGACCGGCGATCGCGGCGGCCGCGGCCATCGCGGGCGAGACCAGATGGGTGCGGCCCTTGAAGCCCTGGCGGCCCTCGAAGTTGCGGTTCGAGGTCGAGGCGCAGCGTTCTTCCGGCTTCAGCTTGTCCGGGTTCATCGCAAGGCACATCGAGCAGCCCGGCTCGCGCCAGTCGAAGCCGGCCGCAATGAAGATCTTGTCGAGGCCTTCGGCTTCCGCCTGCTCCTTCACGATGCCCGAGCCCGGCACGATCATCGCGTTGACATTGGCGTTGACGGTCTTGCCCTCGGCGATCTTCGCGGCGGCGCGCAGATCCTCGATGCGGCCGTTGGTGCAGGAGCCGATGAAGACGCGGTCGAGCTTGATGTCGGTGATCTTCGTGCCGGCGGTCAGGCCCATATATTTCAGCGCGCGATGCTTGGAGATGCGCTTGGCCTCATCGGCGATCTTGTCGGGATCGGGCACGAAGCCGGTCACCGAGATGACGTCCTCAGGGCTCGTGCCCCAGGTGACGATCGGCGGCAGCTTGGCCGCATCGAGCCGGATCTCATGGTCGAAATGCGCGCCCTCGTCGGAGCGCAGCGTCTCCCAGTAGCGCATCGCGGCGTCCCAGGCGGCGCCCTTCGGCGCCTTCGGGCGGCCGCGCAGGAAGTCGAACGCCTTCTGGTCGGGCGCAACCAGGCCGGCGCGCGCGCCGCCTTCGATCGACATGTTGCAGACCGTCATGCGGCCTTCCATCGAGAGCGCACGGATCGCCTCGCCGGCATATTCCAGCACGTAGCCGGTGCCGCCGGCGGTGCCGATCTCGCCGATGATCGCCAGGATGATGTCCTTGCCGGTCACGCCGTCGGGCAGCTTGCCGTTGACGATCGCGCGCATGTTCTTGGCCTTCTTCTGGATCAGCGTCTGCGTCGCCAGCACGTGCTCGACTTCGGAGGTGCCGATGCCGTGCGCGAGCGCGCCGAACGCGCCATGCGTCGAGGTGTGGCTGTCACCGCAGACGATGGTGGTGCCGGGCAGCGTAAAACCCTGCTCCGGGCCGATGACGTGGACGATGCCCTGGCGCTTGTCGAACTCGTTGTAATACTCGATGCCGAATTCCTTGGCGTTCTCCGCCATCACCCGCATCTGCTCGATGCTTTCAGGGTCGGGGTTCGGCTTCGAGCGGTCGGTGGTCGGGATGTTGTGGTCGACGACGGCGAGCGTCTTCTCGGGCGCATGCACCTTGCGGCCGGCGGCGCGCAGCCCTTCGAACGCCTGCGGCGAGGTCACCTCGTGCACCAGATGGCGATCGATATAGAGCAGGCAGGTGCCGTCCTCGGCCTCATGGACCAGATGGTCGTTCCAGATCTTGTCGTACAGCGTGGTCGGTTTGGACATGAGCTTCAGCTCCAGAAGAAATTCAGTGGTGGAATGGCATGAGCGCGGGCAGGCCGCGTCGGCAGGCGAGAGCGTCCAGGCAGCGTTACGCTGCGGGTCTAAGCTCTGATGTTGCCGACGTCGCAAAGCGGCCGAAGAAGCGGCCGGGCAGCCGCGAGCGATCGTCGATCACGACGCGCTTGCAGGTCTGACTTGGGCAGCGCTGGCTTGCTTGATCCGGAACCATTCTAAATTTCTAACACAGGGCTTGCGCCCGCGACAATCGATCGATGCGCGGGCCTGTCCATCAGATAGGTATGCCGCAACGAAAAAGCGCGGGGCAGGCCCCGCGCTTTCGACCACATTCCCTGAAGGGAAGAGTTACTCGCCGACGGCGGTCTGACGGTCCTGCTTCTCGACGATGCGGGCCGACTTGCCGCGCAGGTTGCGCAGGTAATAGAGCTTGGCGCGACGAACCTTGCCGCGACGCACGACCTTGATCGAGTCGATCATCGGCGACATCACCGGGAAGACGCGCTCGACGCCTTCGCCGTAGGAAATCTTGCGCACGGTGAAGCTCTCGTTGAGGCCCTGGCCGGAACGACCGATGCAAACGCCCTCATAGGCCTGCACGCGGGTGCGCTCGCCTTCGACCACCTTCACGTTGACGATGACGGTGTCGCCGGGTCCGAATTCCGGGATATCCTTGGTGGCGGCGAGCTTGTCGAACTGCTCTTTTTCGAGCTGCTGAATAAGGTTCATTGAAATCTCCATCGGCGGCGCGCCCAGCCTTTCGCGGGCTGCGCAAACGTCCATCTATCCTGCAAGGGTGCGGATTTGGCCGCCCGTATAAGGCAAAGCGCAGGGTTTGTCACCCGTCTGTCTTGTTTTTTGTCCCTCGCCGAGCGGCTTTTTGGCCGGCCTTGCGGGCCCAGAGATCGGGCCGCCGCGCCGCCGTCAGGGCCTCGGACTGGGCCAGCCGCCAGGCCGCGACCTTGGCGTGATCGCCGGAAATCAGGATTTCCGGGATTGGCCGGCCCTCGAACTCCTGCGGGCGGGTGTATTGGGGGTATTCAAGTAGTCCTTCGGAAAAGCTTTCCTCGGTTCCCGAGGCCTGCTTGCCCATCACCCCCGGCAACAGGCGGACGCAGGCGTCGATCAGGGCCATCGCGGCGATTTCGCCGCCGGACAGTACATAATCGCCGATCGAGATCTCCTCGAGGTCTCGCGCCTCGATCACCCGCTGGTCGATGCCCTCGAAGCGGCCGCAGACGATCAGGGGGCCGGGCCCGGCCGCCAGCTCCGCGACTTTGGTCTGGGTCAATGGCCGACCCCGCGGGCTCATCAGCAGGCGCGGGCGGTCAGGCGCGATTTCGGCGGCGTCGATCGCCGCCGCCAGCACATCGGCCCGCAGCACCATGCCCGGACCGCCGCCGGCCGGCGTGTCGTCGACGCTGCGGTGCTTGTCGATGGCCGAGGCCCGGATGTCGCGCGCTTCCAGCGCCCACAGTCCGCCAGCCAGCGCCTTGCCGGCGAGGCTCACGCCGAGCGGCCCCGGAAACATGTCCGGGAACAGGGTCAGCACGGTGGCGCGCCATGGTGTCGCCTGGGCTGGGGTCTCTTGCGATGTCATGGCGTCTGGTTACGGCACCACGGCCGTGAGGTCGAGGCTCTGCATCATCGCGGCCGCATCCACCGCGCGGCGGAAGTCGGCGAGCGCGAAGGTCGCGACGTTGATCTTGCGCAGGTCCAGCAGGCCTTCGGCGGCGAGGGCGGCAAGCTGGCCCGGCGCGGTGCGATCGTACATGAACTGCCCGACCACCTCCCAGTCGTTGGCCAGCATCTCGCGGAACGGCAATTCGAGCGGCACCTCGGCGCTGCCCATCAGCACCATGCGGCCGCCACGGCGCAGTGCGCGGAGCGACGACAGCGTGGTCGATGTGCTCTTGGCGGCGCCGAGCAGATCGAGCGCGACATCTGCGCTGCCGCCGGCGGCGCGGCGGATGACCGCAAGGTCGGCTGCGGCATCGCCGCTGACGACGGCGGGAATGACGCGTGGGCCGAACGCATCGCGCAATTGATCGAGGGCGGCCTCTTTGCGTCCGACCGCAACGACGCGGCCCGCGCCCATCGCAACCGCGAGCATTACGCCGCCCGAACCGAAATAGCCGGTCGCGCCGTTGACGATGATGGTCTGGCCGCCGCGCAGGCCGGAGCGCTGCAATCCGCCGAACGGCACGATCAGTTTTGCGAGTCCGATCAATTCGGTCGCCGGCTTGTCACCGAGATTGGCGAGCGGTGTGACGCAGGCGGCCGGCCAGTGCGCGATCTCCGCGAACACGCCGTCGCGCCAGCGCGCCTGCAACGCGAGCGCTTCCGGCGTCGTCACCGTCGCGGTGAGGCCGATCAGGATTTGCGGCGGATCGCGATCCGGCACGTCGCCGCGCAGATGCGGGCTGAGGAACACGCGGTCGCCGCTTTGCACATGCGTGACGTTGTCGCCCGCGGCGACGACGCGTGCGATCGCATTGGTGCCCGGCACGAACGGCATCGGCGGCAGGCTGTAGGGCAGCGCGCCCGACAAAAGCTTGTTGGTATAGGACAGCACCATGCCGGCCTCGATCCGCACCACGACGCCATCGGGCGCGGGCTTCGGCGTCGTGACATCCTCGAAGCGGAGATCATTGTGGGCGTGCAGCCGCCAGGCCTTGTGCGTGCTTGTCATTATCATCCTCCGTGGCACCATTGCTTAGGTAGCCCGGATGCAGCGAAGCGCAATCCGCTCCAGCCTCCCCTTGAAAAGGGGAGGTCGCTTTGCTCGCGAGAGTAAAGCGGGTGGGAATCAGCTCTGTCCGCTTGCAGCATCGCCCGCGGCTGCCCCCCATCCCGACCTTCCCCCAAGGGGAAGGAGAAGTGAGGACATGTAGCCCGGATGGAGCGCAGCGAAATCCGGGAGCGGGCTATCCGCGGTGAGAGCGGTCCCGGATTTCGCTGCGCTTCATCCGGGCTACGGAATTCGGCAAATAACTATGCGTCACGCCGCCTTCGGATCGTCAGCGAGATGCCGCGCGAGCACGACCGCAAGCGGACAGATCGCCAGCGCCGTGAGCGCGGTCGCAGCGGTGGCGAGCGTCGGACCGAGCGCGTCGCCAAGCAGGCCGTAGAGCACCGGCGCGATCGCGCCCGATCCGATCGTTCCGGTATAGAACAGCGCGAAGGCGCGTTCGGTCTGATGCGCGGGCGTGAGTTCGGGCACGGTGCCATAAAGCACCGATGACGTGCCGTTGAGCATCACGCCGAGCAGCGGCAGCAGCACGATGGCGGGTGCGAGCGGCAACGCCAGCACGGCTGCGATCAGCGCCGCTGTGCCGCCTTCGGTGATCAGCACGGTGCGCAGCGTGCCGACCCGCTCGCCGAGCCAGCCGCAGGTGAACTTGCCCGCGGCGCCGCCGATGAAGACCAGCGCCAGCGCGAGGCCGTTGGTCGGCAGCGAGGCGCCCTTGTCGCGCAGCAGGAACGGCAGGAAGGTGAGGAAGCCCATCCTGACCGCGGTGTCGAGAATTCCGATCGCGAGCAGCCAATGAAAGCCGCGGCCTGTGCTGGCGCCGCGCGATGCTGATGTCGCCTTGTGCTCGGCGCCCTTGCCGACGGCCGGCATCCAGAGCGCAATGCAGACCGCGACGAGCAGGCCTGCGAAAGCGAGCACGAGCAGCGTGTGCCGCCACGACATGATCATCAGCAGGATCGAGGTCAGCGCCGGGATCGCCGCCTTGCCGAGATCGCCGGAGAAATTGTAGATGCCGAGCGGCCCGCGCGCCGCCGTGCCATAGGCACGCGACACCGCCGCGGAAGCGATCGGATGCTGCGTGCTCGACCCCGCGCCGGAGAGCGCGAGGGCGAGACCAAGGCCAATGACACCGCCGGAGAATCCGGCAAACGCGTAGCCGAGCGCCGACAGCGCCGTGCCCGCGATCAGGATGACCTTGCCGTCGATCCGCTCCGCGATGCGTCCGACCGGAATCTGCAGCCCGGCCATGGCGCCGGCATAGAGCCCGCGCAGCAGCGCCAGCAGGCCGTAGCTCAGCGCAAATTCGGTCTGCCAGACCGGCAGCAGCACGTAGATGACGTCGGTGTAGCCGTCGTGGAGGGCGTGGTTGAGCCCGGTCACGGTCAGGGTGCGGGTTGATCGGGCGCGGTCGGGCCGCGTCGTGCCGGTTTCGGCCGACACGCTCATTGCCACCCTCCCGTGCAAGAAAATCTAAAGTTTGGGCGGGCGAGCATCAGGAGAACACCTCAGAAAAGAAAGCTGTGCAAGGAGCTTGCATGGCAGTATGCGCCGCCAAGGCTGTTGTCACAAATCAGTAATAATCGGATCATGCGTTAGAAAATCTTGTATTGAGGGATCATGTTCGTCCCACGCCGCAGCCTGCCGCCGCTCAATGCGGTGCGTGCCTTCGAGGCCGCCGCCCGGCTCGGCAGCTTCAAGGAAGCCGCCGCCGAGCTCAGCGTGACTCATGGCGCGGTCAGTCAGCAGATCCGCCTGCTCGAGGAATGGCTGGGCGCGCCGTCGTTGTTTCGGCGATCGGTGCGGCGCGTGGTGCTGACGCCGGCAGGCGCGGCATTGCTGGCGGAGTTCGCGCCCGCGCTCGACCGGATTTCCGCCGCCGTGCAGCAGCATCGCGAGCGGCGCGGCGATCTGGCGGTCGCGGTGTTGCGCGTCAATGCGCTCGCGACCTTCAGCCTGCGCTGGCTGCTGCCGCGGATGAGCCGGTTTCGCGCCGAGCATCCCGATATCGAGGTGCGCCTGAGCACGTCGAACGATCCGGTGGATGCGCTGCCTGAACCATTCGACGTCGTGATCCGCGGTGGCCCCGACACCTTCCACGGCTTCTCGTCGCGCTTCCTGGTGTCGGAGCGGAGATTGCCGGTGTGCAGTCCGTCACTATCAGCGCAGCTGCCGCTCAATGAGATCGCGGATCTCTCCAGGCACACGCTGCTGCATGTCACGTCGATGCCGCGGCTGTGGCGCGACTGGCTCACCGAGGCCGGGCAATCCGCGCTGGAGCCGGCGGCCGCGCTGACCTTCGATCACTTCTATCTGACGATCCAGGCCGCGCTCGATGGGCTCGGCGTTGCGATGGGACCGACCGCGCTGATCGCGGACGATCTTGCGGCCGGGCGCCTGGTGACGCCGTTTCCGGATGTCAGCCTGCCGGCGCGGAGCTACTTCGCGTATTTTCCGGCGGGCCGCAGCAACGATCCGCACAGCGCGGTGTTCTGCGACTGGCTCGAGCAGCAGGGCCGGATGACGGGCTGAAGATTTTATCTGATCAGGCCGCCGACGGATCGTCGCCGTCGATTTCCTGCGGTAGGTCGATCACGACTCGGCCACCGGCAACGTCGACAGTCGGCACCACGGCATTGGTGAACGGCAGCAGCATCGTCGCGCCCTGCGGCGGGGCGATCTCGATGATGTCGCCGGCGCCGAAATTATGGATCGCGATCACCTTGCCGAGCGGCTGCTCCGTCGTCGTCACCGCGGCGAGCCCGATCAAATCGGTGTGGTAGTATTCGCCGTCGTCGGTGTCCGGCAGCCGGTCGCGCGGAACGTAGAGCTCGAGGCCGTTGAGCCGTTCGGCATCATCGCGGCTGGCGACGCCCTTCAGCGTCACCACCAGATGGTCCTTGGCCTCGCGCGCATGCGTGACCTCGAACTGGCGCGTGCCGTCCTTGGTCGTCAGCGGGCCGTAGTCCTTCACGGCCAGCGGGTCTTCGGTGAAGGTCCAAAGCCTGACGGCGCCGCGCACGCCATGCGCAGCGCCGATACGGGCGACACAGACGAGGGACGGCATCAGCGGGCCTCATCCTTCGAGACGCGGCGAAGACGCCGCTCCTCAGGATGAGGTGAGAGACCCTCATGCTGAGGAGCACGGCGAATGCCGTGCGTCTCGAAGCACGAGGCCGAGGTCATCGTCTTGGTACCTTAAGCCTTGGCGGCGGCTTCGGCCTGCGCCTTGCGCTCCTTGCGCGGCACGGCCTTTTCCGGGTTGTTGCGCGGCGCGCGCTTCTTGACGCCGGCGGCGTCGAGGAAGCGGGTCACGCGATCCGACGGCTGCGCGCCCTTGGCGAGCCAAGCCTTCACCTTGTCCATGTCGAGCTTCAGGCGCGACTCGTTGTCCTTCGGCAGCAGCGGGTTGAAGTGGCCGAGACGCTCGATGAAGCGGCCATCGCGCGGGAAGCGCGAGTCGGCGACGACGACGTGATAGACCGGACGCTTCTTGGTGCCTGCGCGAGCGAGGCGGATAACAACGGACATTCAGTTCTCCTTCAAAGGTCGATGTTCGATTGATTGGCATTCCGCGTCGCGCCGGCCGCATGTGAGCCGTCGCGACGAATTCCTCATTTCTTCTTGCCCGGGAAACCGCCGAGGCCCGGCAGCATCGGCTTGCCGGAAAGGCCGGTCAGGCCCGGCACATTCGGCAGGCCGCCGCGCAGGCCGGCCGGCAAATCCTTCGGCAGATTGGGCAGGCCGCCGCCGGCGCCGCCCTGCATCTTCTCGGCGAGCGCCTTCATCTCCTCGGCCGAGGGCGGCTTCATGCCGCCGCCGAATCCCATCGCCTGCGCGATGCCGGCGAGCGGGCCGCGCTTGCCGCTTCCCATGGCCTTCATCATGTCGGCCATGTTCCGATGCATCTTCAAGAGCTTGTTGACGTGCTCGACGCTCTGGCCGGCGCCCGCCGCGATGCGCTTCTTGCGGCTCGCCTTCAGGATGTCCGGGTTCTTGCGCTCCTGCCGCGTCATCGAATCGATGATCGCGACCTGGCGCTTCAGGATCTTGTCGTCGATGCCGGCCGCCGCGATCTGGTTCTTCATCTTGGAGATGCCGGGCATCATGCCCATCAGGCCGCCGATGCCGCCCATATTGGCCATCTGCTGCAGCTGTTCGCGCATGTCGTTGAGGTCGAACTGACCCTTGCGCATCCGCTCCGCGGTGCGCGCGGCCTTCTCGGCGTCGATATTGGCGGCGGCCTTCTCGACCAGCGAGACAACGTCGCCCATGCCGAGGATACGGCCGGCGATGCGGTTCGGATGGAAGTCCTCCAGCGCGTCGGTCTTTTCGCCGGTGCCGATCAGCTTGATCGGCTTGCCGGTGACGGCGCGCATCGACAGCGCCGCGCCGCCGCGGCCGTCGCCGTCGACGCGCGTCAGCACGATGCCGGTGAGGCCGACGCGCTCGTCGAACGAGCGCGCGAGGTTGACCGCGTCCTGGCCGGTGAGGCTATCCGCGACCAGCAACACTTCATGCGGGTTGGCGGCGGCTTTGATCTCGGCCGCCTCCTTCATCATGTCTTCGTCGAGCGTGGTGCGGCCGGCGGTGTCGAGCAGCACGACGTCGTAGCCGCCGAGCTTGCCGGCCTCTAGCGCGCGCCTTGCGATCTGCGGCGGCATCTGGCCGGCGGCGATCGGCAGCGTCGGAATGTCGAGGTCGCGGCCGAGCACCGCGAGCTGTTCCATCGCCGCCGGGCGGTAGACGTCGAGCGAGGCCATCAGCACCTTGCGCTTGTCGCGCTGGACCATGCGGCGCGCGAGCTTTGCGGTGGTGGTGGTCTTACCGGAGCCTTGCAGACCGACCATCATGATCGGCACCGGCGGCACGGAATTGATGTCGATGGTCTGGCCGTCGGAACCGAGCGTGGCGACGAGTTCGTCATGGACGATCTTCACCACCATCTGGCCCGGCGTCACCGACTTGACGACGGTGGCGCCGATCGCCTGCTCGCGGACCCGGTCGATGAAGCTGCGGACCACCTCGAGCGCGACGTCGGCCTCGAGCAGCGCGCGGCGCACCTCGCGCATCGCGGCATCGACGTCCTTTTCGGTCAGCGCACCGCGCCCCGTCAGACGATCGAGAATGCCACCAAGCCGTTCCGACAGATTGTCGAACAATGCCGTTGTCCTCTTTTACCTCTCCCCGCCTGCGGGGAGAGGTCGCCGCGCACTTGCGCGGCGGGTGAGGGGGTACAGGGCCATCCACACGCACAGTGCGCGGAGAGAGCCCCTCACCCCGACCCTCTCCCCGCAAGAGCGGGGCGAGGGAGAAGGAAATCCAAACACTTTCGCGCCCGAGGGCGCATCGCGCTGTCGGGCGTTGACCTCTGGCCTCCAGGACCAGTCGGCGGGTCGAAAAGACGGAGCTTTCCGAGAAAGTGGCCGCGTTAAACGCTGCCGGGGCGGCAAAGTCAAGGAAAGTTTCGCTGAAATCCGCTCAGTTTGGACGGTAAGGTCCTGAAATCACGTCGATTTGCTACCTTGGTTCCGAATTCGCCGCTGCCACCCATATAACCGGAGCCTGCCTCCTATTCCGGAACCCGCGTGCTGATCACCCGCCGCCGACTTCTTGCAACCTTGACCGGAGCCGCCGCGGCGATCGGCGTGCCCTCGATCTGGATGATCTACATGAAAACCTACGACGGCCCCGTCTCCGATCATTTCGACGGCCTGCACTTCTTCGATCCGGACGGCTCGCCGCCGAAATCGCTTGGTGAGGTGCTGCGCTGGCAGTTCGGGGGCGGCCGGCAGCGCGCGATCTGGCCGGAATGGGCGCCAAGCGCCCATGCCGATACGCCGCCGCCCCGCGTCGAGGGCGACAAGGTGCGGCTCTGCTTCGTCGGCCATGCCAGCTGGCTGATCCAGGCCGCGGGCCTCAACATCCTGTTCGATCCGGTCTGGTCGATGCGTGCCTCACCGTTCAGCTTCGCCGGGCCGAAGCGGCACAACGATCCCGGCATCGCATTCGAGAAATTGCCCAGGATCGATGTCGTGCTGGTGTCGCACGGCCATTACGACCATCTCGACGTCGCGACGCTGTCGAAACTTGCGGGGGCATTTGGTCCTCGCGTGATCACGCCGCTCGGCAACGACGTCACGATGCGTACGTCCGATGCCGCGATCAAAGCCGAGGCGTTCGACTGGCATCAGCGCGTCGAGCTCGGCAACGGCCTTGCCGCGACGCTGGTTCCGACGCGGCACTGGTCGGCGCGTGGGCTGTTCGATCGCAACAAGGCGCTGTGGGCGAGTTTCGTTTTGGAGACGCCGGCCGGCAAGCTCTACATCGTCGGCGATTCCGGCTATGGCGACGGGGGGCATTTCCGCCGGGTGGCCGAGGCGCATGGCCCGCTCAGGCTCGCGATCCTGCCGATCGGCGCCTATGAGCCGCGCTGGTTCATGCGCGACCAGCACATGAATCCGGAGGATGCGGTGAAGGCGCTGGCCGATTGCGGCGCGGCGCAAGCGCTGGCGCATCACCACGGCACATTCCAGCTGACCGACGAGGCAATCGACGCGCCCGCGATCGCGCTTGGCGAAGCGCTCGACGCAGCCAAGGTCCCGCGCGAGAAGTTTCTGACGTTGAAGCCCGGGCAGGTGTTCGAGATTTAGAAGGTGTCGTCCCGGGCAAGCGAAGCGCGACCCGGGACCCATAACCACAAATGCAAAATGTTGCGCGATGCTGTGGCCCCAGCTTGCCTCTACAATTCGCAACGGTGGTTATGGGTCCCTGCTTTCGCAGGGACGACGGCGGGATTTATTACTTCTCCTTGATCGCCCAGGAGACGCTGACATTGACCGTCAGCGTTTCCTCGCCTTGTGCCACCGGCGTCGGCGCGGCGAAGCCGGCCGTGGCCATCTTGGGACGGAACACCGGGACCGGCGCCGAGCCGACCTCCGCGATATTCACGGGTGCGCCGAGCGTGACGCCGGCGGCCTTGGCGTAGATCTCCGCCTTGCGGCGGGCGTCGGCGATCGCCTTTTCGCGCGCGTCGTCGAGCAGCTTCGAGGCCTGCGATACCGAGAAGTTGAGTCCGCCGATATCGTTGGCGCCGGCGCCGACCAGCACGTCGATGACGCTGGCGACCTTGCTCACATCGTGCAGCCTGATCGTGACGCGATTGCTCGCGTGGTAACCGACGATGCTGGGCGGGGCGTTCGGCGACGACGGCCCACGATTGGCGAATTGCGGCTGCAGCGACAGCCGCGAGGTCTGAAAGTCCTTCTCCGCGATCCCGGCGCCCTTCAGCGCGGCCAGCACCTTGCCCATCGTCACATTGTTGGCTTCGGCGGCTTCGCGTGCGGTCTTGGCGTCGGTGGTGACGCCGGCGTCGAGCTGCGCCTGGTCGGGCGGCGCCGACACGGTCGCCTCGCCGGTGACCGAAATCGCTGGCGGAAAGTCGTCATTGGCCAGTACGGGCGCAGCCAGCAGCGTGGTCGCGATCAGGGTGGCGGCGAAGGGGAGACCAAGGGGGAGGCGATGGGTCATCTGGCTCACTTCAGGGGTACGTAGACGTTGATCACAAGCTTGTCCTCCGCGGTCTTCAGCGGATCGGTGATGTATTCCTCGATAAAGGTGTCCTTGGCTTCGAGCTTCTTGTCGTCGAGGTGATTGGTGATCGCCTCATAGGTGTTGTCCATGTTGTCGTAGGAACCGCGATGGACGAACTTCAGCGCCTTGCCGTCAGGCGAATTGCCCATGCTCATGTTCTTGCCGAGGTTCTTGACGTCCTGATCGACCGGGATCTCGGCGATGAAGGTGAAGCCGGTGTCGTCGGTCGAGGTGTAGACGATCATCGGATTGCCCGCTGCCTTGACGCCGTCCTTGTCGAGCAGCGCGGTGAGCTGCTTGAACGCCTCGATCAAGGCGTCGAAGGCGGAATCCCAATTGGCCGTGCCTTTCAGCATCACGACCTTCTTCGGCTCCAGCGTGAACGGCTCGCCGAAGGGATCGGCAGTCTGCACCGGGGCGGCCGGCGCCGGCGTCGGGGTCTGCGCTGCGGCCGGGCTGTCGGCCGGCGACTTGGTCTCGGCCGGCGGGGGCACCGGCGTCGCCGATGGTGCAGGCGCCGGGGTTGGGCTCGGGCTCGCCGCGGGAGCGGGCGAGGCGGACGGCGACTGGGCAGGGGCCGGGCTTGCCAGTGCGATCGCGGCCAAGGGCAGCAGCGCGACCAGGGCCGCGCGGAGCGTGTTGATACGGTTCATTGGTTATTCTCCATCCCCTGCCTCAAACGGCCGCTCGATTTGTCCCGGCGCGCGGTCCGCGAGGTGCGATATTCCTAACACGCAAGTTCTGCATTCGTCCCATGACAGATGTGTCATGGGGCTATTCAGGCTGGCTAACGGACCATCACTCGCCATATAACCGGGCAGAATTTGGGAAAATCGATGAGCGCGCTCGCCAATCACGCATTCGCCAAGATGAACGGCATCGGCAACGAGATCGTCGTCGTCGACCTGCGCGATTCCGAGGCACAAGGTCGGGCACAAGGTCGGGCACAAGGTCGGGCGCAAGGTCGGGCGCAGGTGTCGGCGGCGGAGGCGCGCGCCGTGGCTTCGCCGGCGGGCGGCGTGCCCTACGACCAGCTGATGGTGCTGCAGCCGCCGCGGCTCGACGGCACCGAAGCGTTCATCTCGATCTACAACAATGACGGCTCGGAGGCCGGCGCCTGCGGCAACGGCATGCGCTGCGTGGTGCGGCGGATCTTCGAGAAGACCGGCCAGACATCAGCGACGTTCCAGACCCGCGCCGGCCTGCTCAATTGCTGGCAGGGGCCGTCGCCCGATCTCTACACCGTCGACATGGGCGCGCCGAAGTTCGGCTGGCAGGACATTCCGCTGGCTGAGGAATTTCGCGACACCCGCTACATCGAGCTCCAGGTCGGGCCGATCGACAATCCGGTGCTGCATTCGCCCTCGGTGGTCTCGATGGGCAATCCGCATGCGATCTTCTGGGTCGATGACGTCAATGCCTACGACCTCGAGCGTTTCGGCCCGCTGCTGGAAAACCATCCGATCTTCCCGGAGCGCGCTAACATCACGCTCGCCCGTATCGTCGATCGCGACCACATCACGATCCGCACCTGGGAGCGCGGCGCTGGCCTCACCAAAGCGTGCGGCTCGGCGGCCTGCGCGACGGCGGTCGCGGCGGCGCGGCTGAAGCGTGCCAATCGCAGCGTCGAGATCACGCTGCCCGGCGGCAAGCTCGGCATCGAGTGGCGCGAGCGCGACGATCACGTGCTGATGACCGGCACCGCCGATTTCGAATATGAGGGCCGCTTCGATCCGGCGCTGTTCGCCAGCGTCGCTTGATCGGGCGTGAGATCGGTTATGGGCGTCGATGTCGTCACCTTTGGCTGCCGCCTCAATTCATTTGAATCCGAGGTGATCCGCCGCGAGGCGGAGCAGGCGGGGCTTACCGATGCCATCGTCATCAACAGTTGCGCCGTCACCAACGAGGCGGTGGCGCAGGCCCGGCAGTCGATCCGCAAGTTGAAACGCGAACGCCCGCATGCGCGCATCGTCGTCACCGGCTGTGCGGCGCAGACGCAAAGCCGGATGTTCGCCGAGATGGCCGAGGTCGACCGCGTCGTCGGCAATGACGAGAAGATGCGCGGCGACGCCTGGCAGGCCACGCGTGCAGCTTTCGAGGCGCCGTTCGGCATCGATGCGAGCGAGAAGGTCGCGGTCGCCGACATCATGGCGGTGACCGAGATGGCGCCGCATCTGCTCGATGGCTTCGAGCGCGGCCTGCCTCGGGTGTTCGTGCAGGTGCAGAACGGCTGCGATCATCGCTGCACCTTCTGCATTATCCCCTACGGCCGCGGCAATTCGCGCTCGGTGCCGATGGGGGCGGTGGTCGATCAGGTCCGCGCGCTGGTCGAGCGCGGCCACGCCGAGATCGTGCTGACCGGCGTCGATCTCACGAGCTATGGCGCCGACCTGCCGGGCGCGCCGAAACTCGGCCAGTTGACCCGGCAGATCCTGCGCCATGTGCCCGCGCTGAAGCGGCTGCGCATCTCGTCGATCGATTCGATCGAGGCGGATCGCGACCTGCTCGATGTCATTGCCGACGATGCGCGGCTGATGCCGCATCTGCATCTGTCATTGCAGTCCGGTGATGACATGATCCTGAAGCGGATGAAGCGCCGACATTCACGCCAGGACGCGATCGATTTCTGCGCGCAGGTCCGCCGGCTGCGACCCGACATCGCGTTCGGCGCCGACATCATCGCGGGCTTCCCGACCGAGACCGAGGAGATGTTCGCGCGTTCGCTCGATCTGGTCGAGGCATGCGATCTCACCTTCCTGCACGTGTTTCCCTATTCGCGGCGTCCGGGCACGCCGGCCGCGCGGATGCCGCAGGTCGAGGGCGGCGCGATCAAGGAGCGCGCCAGGCGGCTGCGCACGGCAGGCGAAGCCGCGCTGCTGCGCCGGCTCGATGCGGAAGTCGGCGCGACGCGCGAGGTGCTGATCGAGAGCGGCACGCAGGGCCGCACCGAGCACTTCCTGCCGGTCGCGATCGATGATGATGTGCCGGGCATGGTGCGCGCGATGACTATCCGCGGCCATGACGGTGCGCGGCTCATTGCATCGGGCCGCTGAGAGAGTTCGCTCCCATTGTCGTCCCGGCGCAGGCCGGGACCCATTACCCCAAATCTCAATTGCTGCGCGACGCTGGGGTCGCGATCTAGCACGGTCACCGAATGCGGTGGTTATGGGTCCTGGCTTTCGCCAGGACGACGAATGTGGGGAGCCGCGCATGGCGCCTCCGGAGCAGCGGATCACCTGCATTTCGCATGTGATGATACTGAACGAGAGGTTGCATCGATACCCATCGCGTCATCGTGCATGACGCACTCAGTGCGTGCGCGCGCCCGGCCTTGCCGGCTGCGACGCGCGAACCTGCCAGAACCGCAGCAGGCGGTCGGCGGTTTCGCGGGTCAATTTCGTGAACTGGCTCTTCGCATGGGCGAGTTCGACCGGTCCCATGGAGCCGGTGGTATAGCGACATTCCATCACCGCGGCGGTGGTCTCCCAACTCAGGCCTGCCGCCCGGCACGGCACCAGCAGGCCTTCGCTGCGCAGGCTTTGCATCAGGGAACGGATCACCTCGATGTTAGACCGCGCAAGATCCGCCAGCGCAACAATGGTCTCTTCATATTTGCGCTGCCTGGCGAAGCCGAGCAGCGAAGTTTCGTTGAGCTCGCCGTCGTCCTTCAGCTTCGCGACATGGCGCTTGGCCGCGGTGAAGTCGCGGACCTGCGACATGCCGCGCTCGACGCCGGCGGCGACCGCCGCGATCGCGTGCCGGATCTCTTCGAACAGATAGGGCGGGGCGCGTTCCAGCAGACGGCCGCGAACCTCTTCCGTTGCGCGGCGCAGGAGCTGAAGGCGGAGCTCCGACGGCAGGTCCGCTCGAATGCCGGTCTCGACTGCGAGGACCGGATCGTGCTCGGCCTGTGCGAGGATGACGGCAAACCCGCCCGGCGATACTTTGGCGCCGGGATTGCTGACCAGGCGGTGGCTCACGCTCGCGAAGCGACGCGCCAGAAGCGCGTCCGTGACGACCTCCTTCAGCCACCAGCGGCCGGCGACAGCGAGCAGATGCTGCTCGCTCTTGGTCTGGGCAATCTCGACCAGGTCGTCCGCGCTGAGCCGCGACGATTCCTGCAGGATCGGCCGCGCGATCCTGATCTCGTCATTGCTGGCGAGACGACGAATGATCGCGGGCGGTGCCTGGGCGACCGGTGCAAGCTGCTCGCTGATGTCGGTGAGCGCCATCCGGGCGCTGATGTCGGCGAGCGCGCGCAGCTCGATGGTCTTCACCAGACGCTCGAGCACGTTGTCGAACAGCTCGATCTGTTCGCTGTTGAACTTGCCGGCGGATGCGAGGAAAAGGCTGGTGACGCGCCTTGCCGTGGCCAGGCATTTATCGGCGGAGCCGGCGCGTATCGCAGCCTCGACCTCGTCGACAATTGCCTGCCCATCATTCAGCATTGCTCGTCCTGAGCCGTCGCGGCGCGCTTTTTCTAAGCCGCCTGCAGGACTATCCGATCGACCTGAATGTTCCGTAAAGGATAATTCTCCGTAAAATCACGGAGGCTACTGCTCGTTCCAGCCGCAGGCCTTGAGTCGCTCCCGCATGTGTTCGGGCGCCGGCGCGACCACATGCACCCGGTCCTTGTTCCTGGAGATCGGGATGCCGATCTCGCGGGAATGCAGATGCAAGGTCGGTTCGCCGAAGCGCGGGCCGTTGCCATAGATATTGTCGCCGACGATTGGCCAGCCCATCGCCGCCGAATGCACCCGCAGCTGATGGGTGCGGCCGGTGACCGGCTCCATCGCGAGCCAAGTGAGGCCGTCGCCACGCCCCAGCACCTTCCAGTTGGTGATCGCCTTCTGGCCGTCCGGGTCCGGCTTCTGCCACCAGCCGCGCTCGGCGTTGAGCCGGCCGAGCGGGATGTCGATGGTGCCTTCGTCCTCGGCGGGGCCGCCCTCGACCACGGTCCAATAGGTCTTCGAGATCTTGCTGTGCTTGAACAACAGCCCGAGCGAGGCGGTTGCCTTGCGGTGGCGTCCCAGGACAAGGCAGCCGGACGTGTCCTTGTCGAGCCGATGCGCCAGCACGGGCGGCCGCGGCAGGCCGAACCGCAGCGCGTCGAACGAGGCCTCCAGATTGGGCCCGCCCTTCGGGCCGCGATGCACCGGCAGGCCGGCCGGCTTGTCGATCACCAGCATCAGCCCGTCGCGGTGGAGCACGCGGCCCAGGATTTCTTCCGCGGTCAATTGGGGAACATCGATCAATTCGTCGAGACTTTCGTTTGGAGTGCGAAACGGCTAACACAGCCGCGCCATGAACGATACCACTGCGGGAACTCCAAAACAGAGCTGGTGGCAGCGGCTGAAGGGCGGCCTGAAGCGGACCTCGAGTTCGATCGGGACCGCGGTCGCCGACCTCGTCACCAAGCGCAAGCTCGATTCGGCCATGCTCGATGACATCGAGGATGTGCTGCTGCGCGCCGATCTCGGTACCGATGTCGCGGTCCGCATTGCCGAGGCTGTCGGCAAGGGGCGCTACGACAAGGCGATCTCGGCGGACGAGGTCAAGGAGGTGGTCGCGACCGAGGTCGAGAAGGTGCTGTCGCCGGTGGCGAAGCCGCTCGAGATCGATGCCGCGAAAAAGCCGTTCGTCATCCTGGTGGTCGGCGTCAACGGCTCCGGCAAGACCACGACGATCGGCAAGCTGGCGGCGAAATTTTCCGCCGAGGGCCGCAAGGTCATGCTGGCCGCCGGCGACACCTTCCGTGCCGCGGCGATCGAGCAGCTCAAGGTCTGGGGCGAGCGCACCAAGTCTCCGGTGATATCAGGCGCCCAGGGCTCGGATTCGGCGAGCCTTGCCTTCAGCGCGCTGACCGCGGCGAAGGAGCAGGCGCGCGACGTGCTGCTGATCGACACTGCCGGCCGCCTGCAGAACAAATCCGAGCTGATGAACGAGCTGGAAAAGGTCGTGCGCGTCATCAGGAAGGTCGATGCGTCGGCGCCGCATGCGGTGCTGCTCGTGCTCGACGCCACGGTGGGACAAAATGCGCTGTCGCAGGTCGAGGCGTTTCATCGTACGGCAGGCGTCACCGGGCTCGTGATGACCAAGCTTGACGGCACGGCGCGCGGCGGCATCCTTGTCGCGCTGTCGGAGAAGCACAAGCTGCCGGTGCATTTCATCGGCGTCGGCGAAGGCGTCGAGGACCTCGCGCCCTTCACGGCGAAGGATTTTGCCAAGGCAATTGCTGGAATCGAGGCATGACCCCGAAAAGTGGACACCGGTTTTCGGATCGGGTCATGCCTCAAATCAAAGTAGAGAGTTGATGGACAAGACCCAGCCGCATCCGCTGTTCAAGCTGGCGACCGAACTCGGGCCGCTGCTCGTGTTCTTTATCGCCAACGCGAAGTACCATCTGTTCGTCGCGACCGGCGCGTTCATGGTGGCGATCGTGGCCGCAATGATCGCATCCTATGTGGTGACCAGGCACGTGCCGATCATGGCGCTGGTGACCGGCGCGATCGTCCTTGTGTTCGGCACCCTGACGCTGGTGCTGCACGACGAGACCTTCATCAAGCTCAAGCCGACCATCATCTATGGCCTGTTCGCGGCCGTGCTCGGCGGCGGGCTCTTCTTCGGCCGCTCCTTCATCGCCATCATGTTCGACCAGGTGTTCAACCTGACGCCGCAGGGCTGGCGCATCCTCACCATGCGCTGGGCGCTGTTCTTCGCCGGCATGGCGGTTCTCAACGAGCTCGTCTGGCGCACGCAGACCACGGATTTCTGGGTGAACTTCAAGGTGTTCGGCGTGACGCCGCTGACCATGATCTTCGCCATCGCCCAGATGCCACTGACCAAGCGCTATCACCTCGAGCCGGTCTCGCTGGAGGCGAGCGAGGCCGACGCGGGCGACGTGCGGAAGGGGTGATCAGCACTCTGCTCCCTCGCCCCGCTGTTGCGGGGAGAGGGTTGGGGTGAGGGGTCTCTCCACGGATAGGCTCGGAGTTTGTGACAAACACCGTCCCAAGGCCCCTCACCCGAAATTCCCGCTTCGCGCGAATTTCGACCTCTCCCCGTAAAGAACGGGGAGAGGTGAGGGCCAAGAAGCCGCTCTGGCTAGTTGCCCGCCGCGAGCGCCTTCTCGATCTCGGCCTTGAGCACGCTGTTGACGTTGTCCGGCGTCACCGGGCCGACCAGCTTGTAGATGATGGTGCCCTCGCGCCCGACCAGGAAGGTTTCGGGCACGCCATAGACGCCCCATTCGATCGAGGCGCGGCCGTTGCCGTCGACGCCGACGATGCCGAACGGATTGCCGTAGCGGCCGAGGAAGCGCCGGGCATTCTCGGGCGAGTCCTTGTAGTTGATGCCGATGATCTGGAAGCGCTTGTCCTTGCCGAGCTCGGTCAGAAGCGGCGCCTCGTCGTGACAAGGCACGCACCACGACGCCCAGACATTGACGACCGAGACCTTGCCCTTGAAGGCGGCGGGATCGAGACCGGGGACAGGCGCGCCGTCCCGCACCAGGCCGTCGAGCGCGGGCAGGGCGGTCTGCGGCGCCGGCCGGCCGATCAGCGCCGACGGGATTTTCGAGGGATCGCCGCCAAAGAGCCGCAGCAGGAACAGTCCGGCGAGGCCGAGGAAGATCACCAGCGGCAGCACCACCAGCAGGCGGCGGGCTTGCGGCGGGCCGTTGGTCGCCTGATCGCTCATCTGATGTCCGCCGCACTGCGGCCGGAGCGGCGCGTCACGCCGCTGGCCTCGATCTCCCTGAGACGCGACTGTTGCCGGCGATAGTCGGCGATGATCCAGACGATCAACAGCAGCACGACCGCCGCGACCAGCGCGTAGGACGTCACGATGAAGGAGGCGTAGGGACCAAGCGCCATCGTGTCACGCCGCTCCAATTTCGTTTGACGCGCTTTGATCGCGCGAACCGGTCGTGAACGAGACGCGGCTGGCCTGCATCATCTGCAGGCTGCGCACGCGCCGGCGCAGGATCTCGTTGCGCATCGCCGCCAGGTGCAAGGTGATGAAGAGCAGCGAGAACGCGATCGCCATCACCAGCAGCGGCCACAGGAAGGCCTTGTCGAGGGTCGATCCGCCCATCCGGAGCACGGAGGCCGGCTGATGCAGCGTGTTCCACCAGTCGACCGAGAATTTGATGATCGGGATATTGATCGCGCCGACCAGGGTCAGCACCGCTGCCGCCCTTGCCGCGCGCGACGGGTCCTCCACCGCGCGCCACAGCGCCATCAGGCCGAGATACATCAGGAACAGGATCAAGACCGAGGTCAGGCGCGCATCCCACTCCCAATAGGTGCCCCACATCGGCCGACCCCACAGCGAGCCGGTGACGAGCGCGAGGAAGGTGAAGGCGGCGCCGATCGGAGCGGCGGCCTTCGCGGCGACGTCGGCGAGCGGATGCCGCCACACGAGCGTGCCGAGCGCGGCCACGCTCATGACGCCCCAGACGAACATCGACAGCCACGCATTCGGCACGTGGATGAACATGATCTTGACCGTGGCGCCCTGCTGGTAGTCGTCGGGCGCCATCGCCGACTGGTAGAGCCCGATCGCGAGCAGGATCGCGGTCACGCCGGCGAGCCACGGCAGGATGCGCGCGGTCAGCGCCAGAAACTTGGTCGGATTGGCGAGGTCGGTCAGCGTCATGGCACCCTGATAATCGTCCGATGTGTCGCAGGCAATCGGCCGATTTCCTCTCGGCGAGATTTGATCGGGCTCATCTCAGTCCAGCCCGTGCCGCAGGCTCGCGGCGGCGGCAAAGGGGCCGATCACGAGGCTGGCAAGCGACAGCGCGCAGAGGATCGAGAACGGTGTTCCAAAGGGCAGGGGCCCCGATATCGCGGCCTGCGAGGCCGCCACGCCGAAGATCAGCACCGGGATCGACAGCGGCAGCACCAGCACCGCGAGCAATAGCCCGCCGCGATGCAGCGTCACCGCCAGGGCCGCGCCGATCATGCCAGTGAAGGTCAGCGCCGGTGTTCCCGCCAGCAGCGTCGCGGCAACCGCAAGCGTCGCGGTGCCGTCGAGATTGAGCAGCAGGCCGAGCACCGGGGTTGCGACGATCAGCGGCAGGCCCGCCGCGATCCAGTGCGCCAGCGCCTTGGCCGCGCAGGCGAGTTCCAGCGGCGTCCGGCTCATCACGATGAGGTCGAGCGAACCGTCCTCGTGGTCGGCCGTGAACAGCCGGTCGAGCGTGAGCAGGCTCGCCAGCAACGCGCCGAGCCAGAGGATGGCGGGGCCGAGCCGCGACAGCAGCGCCAGATCCGGCCCGACCGCGAACGGCATCAGCACGGTGACGGTGAGGAAGAACAGCACGCCGATGAGCGCGCCGCCGCCGACGCGCAGCGCGATGCGGATGTCGCGCCGGATCAAGGCGCCAAGCGCGCTCATGCCGCGCCTCCCATCCGCAGACCGCGCGCATCGATGCCGAGCGGAAGGTGCGTCGCCGCGACGATCAGGCCGCCCAGTGCGAGATGGTCGCGCATCAACCCGACGAACAGCGCCTGTCCGGCCGCATCGAGCGCCGATGTCGGCTCGTCCAGCAGCCACACCGGCCGCCGCACCGAGAGCAGGCGCGCGATCGACAGGCGGCGGCGCTGGCCGGCGGAGAGGTAGGCCGCCGGCAGATGCGCGGCGTGGTCGAGCGCCACCGCGGCAAGGCAGCCGCCGGCGTCCTGTGTCTCGCCGCCGAGGAATTCCCGCCAGAAGGACAGATTCTCCGCAACGCTCAGCGCCGGCTTCAGGGCGTCGCGATGGCCGAGATAGTGGGCCTGCTCCGGCAGGCTGAGCTCGGCGTCGCCGCCTTCGAGCGCGATCGAGCCCTCGGCGGGAACCAATAGCCCGGCGAGGACGCGCAGCAGCGAGGTCTTGCCGGCGCCGTTGGGGCCCGTAATGGCGAGCGCCTCGCCGGCTGTGGCCGACAGGTCGAGGCCGGAAAACACCTCGCGTCCGCCGCGCACGCATTTCAGATTTCGTCCCGAGAGCCGCATGGTTCGTCTTGTCACAGCCCTCTGAAATCTTTCGCTACCGCGTGAGAATTTTTGGGTCGCGCAACGCTGTCGCACGCTTGTCGGTGTGGCGGTGCTTCTAGAAAGGTTCTATAAGCCCGGAACTTGATGCAGCACACACAATCGGCGGCCGCAACCCACCCCAGGCCATCCCTTGGCCAGTGCCGATCGCCGGTGTTTAGTTACCCTTGCCGGGTATAACTGAGAATTGGGATTCCTCGCATGACCTCGCTCGACAGCTTCAAATGCCGCAAGACCCTGAAGGTCGGCGGCAAGTCCTACGTCTATTACAGCCTGCCCCAGGCAGAGAAGAACGGACTGAAGGGGATTTCGAAGCTGCCGTATTCGATGAAGGTTCTGCTGGAGAACCTGCTGCGCAACGAGGACGGCCGCACCGTCAAGAAGGAAGACATCGTTGCGGTGTCGAAGTGGCTGAAGAAGCGCCAGCTCGAGCACGAAATCGCATTCCGCCCGGCGCGCGTGCTGATGCAGGATTTCACCGGCGTCCCGGCCGTGGTCGACCTCGCCGCGATGCGCAACGCGATGCAGAACCTCGGCGGCGATGCCGAGAAGATCAACCCGCTGGTGCCGGTCGATCTCGTCATCGACCACTCGGTGATCGTCAACTTCTTCGGTGACAACAAGGCGTTCGCGAAGAACGTCACCGAGGAATACAAGCAGAACCAGGAGCGCTACGAGTTCCTGAAGTGGGGCCAGAAGGCGTTCTCGAACTTCTCGGTGGTGCCGCCCGGCACCGGCATCTGCCACCAGGTCAATCTCGAATATCTCGCGCAGACGGTGTGGACCAAGAAGGAGAAGATGACGGTCGGCCGGAAGACCGGCACCTTCGAGGTCGCCTATCCCGACTCGCTCGTCGGCACCGACTCGCACACCACGATGGTCAACGGCCTCGCCGTGCTCGGCTGGGGCGTCGGCGGTATCGAGGCGGAGGCCTGCATGCTCGGCCAGCCGCTGTCGATGCTGCTGCCTGAGGTGGTCGGCTTCAAGCTCAAGGGCCAGCTCAAGGAAGGCGTCACCGCGACCGACCTCGTGCTCACCGTCACCCAGATGCTGCGCAAGCTCGGCGTGGTCGGCAAGTTCGTCGAGTTCTTTGGCCCGGGCCTCGACTATCTCTCGGTCGCGGACAAGGCGACCATCGGCAACATGGCGCCCGAATACGGCGCGACCTGCGGCTTCTTCCCGGTCGATGCCGCGACCATCGATTACCTGAAGACCTCGGGCCGCAAGGCCGATCGCGTCAAGCTGGTGCAGGCCTATGCCAAGGCGCAGGGCCTGTTCCGCACCGCCAAGTCGACTGACCCGGTGTTCACCACCACGCTGACGCTAGACCTCGGCGACGTCGTGCCGTCGATGGCCGGGCCGAAGCGTCCCGAAGGCCGCATCGCGCTGCCGGCGGTGTCGACCGGTTTCGCGACCGCGCTGGTTGGCGAATACAAGAAGCCCGAGGGCGAGCAGAAGCGTCATGCGGTCGAGGGCCGTGACTTCGATCTCGGCCATGGCGACGTCGTCATCGCGGCAATCACCTCCTGCACCAACACCTCCAATCCGAGCGTGCTGATCGGTGCCGGCCTCTTGGCGCGCAGGGCCGCCGCCAAGGGCCTCAAGGCCAAGCCGTGGGTGAAGACCTCGCTCGCGCCGGGCAGCCAGGTGGTGGCGGAGTATCTCGCCAATTCCGGCCTGCAGGCCGATCTCGACAAGGTCGGCTTCAACCTCGTCGGCTTCGGCTGTACGACCTGCATCGGCAATTCCGGCCCGCTGCCGGAAGATATCTCGAAGTCGATCAACGAAAACGGCATCGTCGCCGCCGCCGTGCTGTCGGGCAACCGCAACTTCGAAGGCCGCGTCTCGCCCGACGTGCAGGCGAACTACCTCGCCTCGCCGCCGCTCGTCGTCGCGCATGCGCTCGCCGGCACCGTGACCAAGGATCTCGCGGTCGAGCCGCTCGGCATCGGCAAGGACGGCAAGCCGGTGTTCCTCAAGGACATCTGGCCGACCGCCAAGGAGATCAATGCCTTCATGAAGAAGTACGTCACTGCGACGATCTTCAAGAAGAAGTACGCCGACGTGTTCAAGGGCGATACCAACTGGCGCAAGATCAAGACCACGGAAAGCGAGACCTATCGCTGGAACATGAGCTCGACCTATGTGCAGAACCCGCCCTATTTCGAGGGCATGAAGAAGCAGCCGGAGCCGATCGTCGACGTGGTCGATGCACGGATCCTCGCGATGTTCGGCGACAAGATCACCACCGACCACATCTCGCCGGCCGGTTCGATCAAGCTGACCTCGCCCGCCGGCAAGTTCCTCAGCGAGCACCAGGTGCGCCCCGCCGACTTCAACCAGTACGGCACGCGGCGCGGCAACCATGAAGTGATGATGCGCGGCACCTTCGCCAACATCCGCATCAAGAACTTCATGCTGAAAGGCGCCGACGGCAATATTCCGGAAGGCGGTTTGACCAAGCACTGGCCCGACGGCGAGCAGATGTCGATCTACGACGCCGCGATGAAGTACCAGGCGGAAGGCGTGCCGCTGGTGGTGTTCGCCGGCGCCGAATACGGCAACGGCTCGTCGCGCGACTGGGCCGCGAAGGGCACCCGTCTGCTCGGCGTGCGCGCGGTGATCTGCCAGAGCTTCGAGCGTATCCATCGCTCCAACTTGGTCGGCATGGGTGTGCTTCCGCTCACCTTCCAGGACGGCACGTCGTGGTCCTCGCTCGGCCTCAAGGGCGACGAAAAGGTCACGATCCGCGGGTTGCAGGGCGATTTGAAGCCCCGCCAGACGCTGACGGCCGAAATCGTCTCCGCCGACGGCGGCAAGAAGGATGTGCCGCTGCTCTGCCGCATCGATACGCTGGACGAACTCGACTACTATCGAAACGGCGGCATCCTGCATTATGTGCTGCGCAAACTCGCGGCCTAACGCGGATTTGTGATCGGTGCCTCACCGCTTAGTGAGTAGCGACTAAAAAGAAGGCGGCCTATGAAAAAGGCCGCTTTCTCGCGTTTTGGGGCACGCAAGTTCAGGGACAGACTTCATGCTCCGTACAATTACGGATGGAAATCATCACGACTGGTTCGCAGTATGACAGCGATGATGGCCTATAATTCTATCTCGCGATGGTCCAGCGCCCTTGGTATCTGCGCAATCGTCGCGATCATCCGCCCCGCCCACGCCGATCCGCGTGCCGTCGTCGAACTCTTCACCTCGCAGGGATGCTCGTCCTGTCCGCCCGCGGACAAGATCATCGGTGACCTCGCGAAGGACCCCAACGTCATCGCGCTGAGCATGCCGATCGACTATTGGGACTATCTCGGCTGGAAGGACACGCTGGCCGATTCCCGTTTCAGCGCGCGCCAGAAGGCCTATTCGCATGTGCGCGGCGATCGCGACGTCTACACGCCGCAGGCCGTGATCAACGGCTCCGCGCATGTGATCGGCAGCGACCGCGCCAGCATCGAGAGCGCGATCAAGGACACCGAGAAGGGCGGCAGCGTGATGTCGGTGCCGGTGACGATGACGCTGACCGGCAAGCAGATCAACGTGTCGGTCGCCGCGTCGAAATCGCCCGCAGTGTCGCGCGGCGAGGTCTGGATTTGCTCGATCTCGAAGTCGGTGCCGATCTCGATCGCGCGCGGCGAGAATCGTGGCCGCGAGATCACCTACCACAACGTGGTGCGCAATCTCCTCAAGGTCGGTGACTGGAACGGTTCGTCCGGGAGCTGGACCGTGCCGCTGGAGAACATCACGCGTGACGGTGTCGATGCTGCGGCGGTGTACGTCCAGGACGGCAACCGCGACAAGCCGGGCCCGATGCTCGGCGCTGCCTTCACCTCGCTTCACTAGAGCCTTGCTGCGGTAAGGCGCGATGCGCCGGCTTCCGCCCGTGGCGGCGCCGTTGGACCGCACGCACGTTGTCGTGCAGCCGCGCATGGCGACGAACCTGCATTCAGTGATTTGCCGAAAGGAAAGCGCCGGGGTTTTGCGCGCGTCTCGCTTGCGCAGGTCCCAAAAACAAAAAGGACCAACTTTCGTTGGCCCAGTGTTGGGATTTAACTCCCCTGCGAACAGGCCCGATCCCGACGGCCCCGGGGGGCTGGGGGCTGAGGAATCCGGAACCGAAAGGACCGGGCCAACGCAGGATTTCCTTTTCGCAGGGCAGCGGGGCGGGCGATGGGCGGAAGTGGGGCAGCAATATGATTCCGCTAACGTTCCCGTGACTCTGCGGTTTTCCGGACAATCCGCCGCGCGCGGCCGTGGTTAAGGCCCGGTTGCATTGCGATTGGCCCCTTGCGGGCACGCTCGCTTAGCGCGATCATGTCACTCTCGTGACGATCCCGAAGAGGGGCCTTCGGAACCCGATCGTCGCCGAGGTGACAGGAGGCGCTCGATGAGTTTGATCTCGGAGGACACCGATCCGAGCGGGAGTCGTGCCGCGGCGCGCACCGCCGCCGCGACCCCTCAGCCCAACCGCGTGACTTTCAATCGACTTGAACTCAACCGCATTCTCAATCTCTACGGCCGCATGGTCGCCGACGGCGAGTGGCGCGATTATGCGATCGACTTCCTGAAGGACCGTGCCGTGTTCTCGGTGTTCCGGCGCGCGTCGGAAGTGCCGATCTACCGGATCGAGAAGGACCCCCGGCTTGCGCGCAAGCAGGGCATGTACAGCGTGATTTCCGCGACCGGCCTGATCCTGCGCCGCGGCCATGAACTCGAACGCGTGCTGTTCGTGATCGACCGCAAGCTGTCGCTGGTGTAGGGATTTCTCGTAGCCCGGATGAGCGAAGCGACATCCGGGAGGATCTCACCACCCGGGTACAGCTTCCCCGGATATCGCTTCGCTCATCCAGGCTACAAATCCGCTAATCCGCCGGCGCAGTTGTGCGGCCCTCGCGCGGCCTCGCCACTATTTTTGCCTCGCGCAAACGAAAAGCTTGTAGCCCGGATGGAGCCAACGGGTCGCGCGAACGCGCGCCCGATGACAGGCTTCGCGAAATCCGGGACTGTCGCAGCCCGGGACTGTCGCAGCCATGGATGAACTTGCCCCGGATTGCGCTGCGCTTCATCCGGGCTGCGCCACATCCTGCCCCGCGCAACAGAAAAAGCCCCGGCCGGATGGCCGGGGCTTGGATTGCAAGGCTGGATCGATCGGCTCGCTCGAGGCGCTTAGTCGCGCTGGCCGAGCAACTGCAGGAGCAGCGTGAACAGGTTGATGAAGTTCAGGTAGAGCGACAGCGCACCAGTGATTGCCGCCCGCTCTGCCATCACGCCACCCTGCGAGGCGTAGCCGTAGATGTAGTCGTTCTTCAGCCGCTGGGTGTCCCAGGCGGTGAGGCCCGCGAACACCAGCACGCCGACCACCGAGACGATGAACTGCAGCGCCGAGCTCGCCAGGAACAGGTTGACCAGGCTCGCGATGATGATGCCGATCAGACCCATGAACAGGAACGAGCCCATGCCGCTCATGTCACGCTTGGTGGTGTAGCCGTAGAGGCTCAGCGCACCGAACGTCGCCGCGGTGATGAAGAACACGCGCACGATCGAGGTGTGCGTGTACACCAGGAAGATCGACGACAGCGACAGACCCATCAGCGCCGAGAACACCCAGAACAGGAGTTGGGCGGTCGCGGGCTGCAGGCGGTTGATGCCGGCCGAGATGACGAACACCATCGCCAGAGGGGCGAGGATGAACAGCCACTTCAGCGGGCTCACGAACATCGCGTAGCCGAATTGCGTCAGATAGGCGTTGCCGAACTTGGCGACGGCGGCCGACTGGTCGGTGGTCACCGCACCCATGTAGACGCCGAGCGCGGCGAGGCCGGTGATGGCCAGGCCGATGCTCATGTAGTTGTAGATGCGCAGCATGTAGGCGCGCAGACCGGCGTCGACGGCCGCAGCGTCAATGCGCCCGGCGGCCCGGCCGAAAGGAGAAGCGTAGTTGCGGTCTAGGTCCGACATGGTCGAATTCCCGTGGTTGGTCCCGGTGGAGCGCAAGGGATTTGCGGCGCCGGTCGTAAATCTATCTCAGATGGCTCGGTTTGCGGAACATTAATTCCGTGTCATTCAAACCGACTATCCGACCCGATTGGTATGTGGGAAATTAACACATCCGACGCAAGCTTCCACGCGCGGCCGAATGTCGCTCTACCCTAGCGTTATAGGCAAAAACGGCGCTCGCGCCGCTACATTTTGTCACAAATTCCGCAACACTGAGGCCGGCTTCTGGTTTAGCGCGAGCAGCGTCCCGGCGAGCCCCAGTCCGACCGTGACGACCAGCGCGGCGGCCACGACCAGCGCGGCGCTGCCGGCCTGCCAGATAAAACTCAGCGTCATCAGCCGCGTCACGATCAGCCAGGCCGCGATCGAGCCGGCGATCACCCCGAACACGGCGGTTGCAAAACCGATCATCAGATACTCCAGCGCGTAGGCGCCGAGCAATCGCACCCGCGTGGCGCCGAGCGTCTTGAGAATCACGGCGTCATAGACGCGGTGGCGGTGTCCGGCGGCGAGCGCGCCGCCGAGCACCAGGATCGCCGAGATCAGCGTCACGGCGCTGGCGCCGCGGATCGCCAGCACCAGATTGCTGACGACGCTGCCGACCGTCTCCAGCGCCTCGCGGACCCGCACGCTGGTCACCATCGGGAACGCGTCGGCGACCTGCTTGATGATGCGCGCGTCGTCGGCGGAATCTGCGTGTGGTTCCGTCAGGGTCGCGACATGGCTGTGCGGCGCGCCCTTGAAGGCATTCGGCGAGAACACCAGCACGAAATTGATGCCGAGGCCCTGCCAGTCGATGTTGCGCAGGTTGGCGATCTTCGCCGGCACGTCGCGGCCGAGCACGTTGACCACGATCTCGTCGCCGATCTTCAGGGACAGGCCGTCGGCGATCTTCTTCTCCATCGAGACCAGCGGGGGGCCGCTGTAGTCCGGCCCCCACCATTCGCCCTCGACGATCTTCGAGCCCTTGGGAATTTCGCCGGTATAGGTCAGGCCGCGGTCGCTCTGCAGCACCCATTCCGAATCGACGGACGGCTTGAGCTGGTCGGCCTTGACGCCGCGCGCGGCCACGATGCGCCCGCGCAGCATCGGCACATCCTCGACGGTCGAGCCGGCGGCGATCTTGGCCAGGAAGGCATTGAAGCGGTCGGCTTCGGTGGAGGGGATGTCGATGAAGAAGAACGACGGCGCCCGCTCGGGCAGGGCGGCCAGGAATTGCCGCCGCAGATTGCCGTCGATCTGGGTGATGGTGACGAGCACCGCGAGCCCGAGCCCCAGCGACAGCACCACCGACGGCGTCAGCGCGCCCGGCCGGTGGATGTTGGCGATCGCGAGCCGCAGCATGGTCATGCGGCTGCGCGGCAGCCGCCGCGCCACCGCCATCAGGAGCTCGGCGATTCCGCGCAACAGCAGGAACACCGCGATCGACGAGGCGACGAACACGGCGGCGACCCGCTTGTCATAGGCAAGCCCGATCGCGACGCCGATCAGGAGCGCGATCACCACGGCCATCAGCGCCAGATAGCTCCAGCGCGGGCGATGCCACTCGCTGGCGACGGTCTCGCGGAACAGCGCGGCGACCGGCACGTCATGCACCCGGCCAAGCGGCCACAGCCCGAACGCCAGCGCGGTGAGCTGGCCGTAGATGAAGGACAGCGCCAGCTCGTCGGGATGCAGCGCGGGCACCACCGGCAGCGGCAGCAGCTTGCCGAACAGGCCGACGATGACGAAGGGTAGCGCGGCGCCAAGCACGAGCCCGATCACCGAGCCGATCCCGGCCAGCACCACCACCTGCGTGCAGTAGATCGTGAAGACGTCGCGGCCGGTGGCGCCGAGCGCCTTGAACGAGGCGATGACGTCGCGGCGCCGGTCGATATGGCTCTTCACCGCGTTGGCGACGCCGACACCGCCGACCAGCAGCGCCGCGAGGCCGACCAGGGTCAGGAACTGGGTGAAGCGGCTGATGGTGCGCTCGAGCTGCGGTGAGGCATTGCTGCGGCTGCGGACCTCCCAGCCGGCCTCCGGCGCGGCGCTGCGTGCGCCGTCGATCAGCGCGGTGGTGGCGCGATCGTCATTGGCGCCGTCGGGCAGTTTCACCCGGTAGATCCAGCGCACCAGGCTGCCCGGTTGCAGCAGGTCGGTGGCGTGCAGGCTGGCTTCGCTGATCAGGAAGCGCGGCCCGAGGCCGACGCCGCCGGCGAGCTTGTCGGGCTCGGCCACCACCACGCTGCGGATCTGGTAGGTCGCACTGCCGATGGTGACGCGGTCGCCGAGCTTCAGGTCGAGCCGCGCCAGCAACGTCGAATCGGCGGCCGCGCCATAGACGCCGTCGCGTTCGGCTAGCAGATCGGCGACCGGCATGTTCGGCTCGAGCGTCAGCTCGCCGAGCATCGGATATTTGCCGTCGACCGCCTTGAGCTCGACCAGGGCCAGCTTGCCGTCATTGCTGCGCGCCATCGCACGGAGCGTGGCCGCGATCGAAACCTCGCCGCGCGTGCGCAGATAGGCGACCTCCTCGGGCTTGGCCTCGCGCGAGATCAGCGAGAACGCGGCGTCGCCGCCGAGCAGCGTGCGTCCTTCGCGCGACAGGCCGTCGCCGAGGCTGGCGGCGACCGAGCCGACGCCGGCAATCGCCATCACGCCGAGCGCGATGCAGGCGATGAACACGTAGAAGCCGCGCAGGCCGCCGCGCAGTTCGCGCAGCGCGTAACGGAAGGCAAGCGACGACGCGCGGCCTTGCAGCGCGACTTCGGACGCAAAGCTCATGTGG